>JBDLTT010000033.1:0-4729 GCA_039805725.1 Pseudomonadota bacterium
TGATCGTTTTCTTCCTGATCGCCACGCCCTGGTTCGTGCTGGTGTCGCTCAAGAACCCGGAGTTTCCGCATTTCTTCTTTATTCACGAACACTGGGACCGTTTCACCAAAGACGGCCACAATCGCAAAGGTCACCCGCTCTACTTTGTGCCACTCATCCTGATCGGTTTTATCCCCTGGCTCGCCCAGATTGGCCAAGGCTTGATGCGCGCCTGGCGTGAACGGCGCAGTGGTCACGATATCGATGTTTCGGCGGTTGACGGCTTTTGCCCGCTCTGGTTATGCGCCGTCTGGGCCGTAATGATCTTCCTGTTCTTCAGCAAGTCGCAATCGAAATTACCGGGCTACATCATGCCGATCTTTCCGGCGCTGGCGCTCCTGGCTGGCCTGGCCATGGCTAGCGCGCTCGAACGCATGAGCCTCAACGACGATTGCCGCAGCTGGAAGCGTCAGATGATCTATCTGACGTTACTGTTGTTCATCGGTTTCATCGGCGTGCCTTACACGTATCAGCTCGGCAATGCACATTACGAGCAACTGGAATATCAGCAATACGCTGTCTGGATCGCCGGTGGCCTCATGGCCGCGCTCGCCACCGTGGCGAGTGGCTGGGTCTCTCTGCGGGGCTTCAACGGACAGAGCCCGGCACATCGCCTGCGCAAACTGCTCGATAGTTTCCTGCGCGCCGCCATCGCTTTCTTTGTATTGATTCAGGTCGTTGGTCTTGGCCACGACACCCACGGGCGTTCAATCTCTGGCGCCGATCTGGCCGTTGTGGTTCGTCCTTACATCCAAAACGATACGCCGGTGTACTCGATCCGCATGCTGGATCACACCTTCCCATTCTATATCCAACACCCGACCATCATGGTCGACATGCAGGATGAACTGGAGTTTGGCATCCAGCAGGAACCCGACACCTGGGCGCCCAAGGTCAGCGACTTTGCCGTCCGCTGGAAAACCGACGCAGCGCCCGTGGTCGTCGTTCCGCTGCAATATCTGGATGAAATCGCCGCATTGAATTTGCCAATGGACGAAGTCGGCCGCGACACCCGCCGGGCCGTGTTTGTGAAACCCACACACCAGCCGGCGCCACCGGCCCAACCCTACGCGCCCCCGGTGAACTAAATGACGCTTGGTACTTTCGGTTTTCTGTTCACCGGCATTCTGCTGAACGCAGCAGCCCAGCTGCTGCTCAAGGCCGGTGTGCGCAATCTGGGCGAGCTCTCGCTGTCGCTGGATACGCTCCTCAGCACCACCATCTCGGTCGGCACGCAGCTCCCCATCATCGGTGGATTGTTCTGTTACGGCATCAGTGTGTTCGTCTGGATCATCGGCCTCTCGCGTGTCGATGTCACCATCGCCTACCCGATGCTCTCACTGGGCTATGTGATCAACGCTGTGCTGGCCTGGTATCTGTTTGGTGAAATGCTGAGCATGCAGCGCATCATTGGCATCACGGTGATCCTGATCGGCGTCTGGATCCTCGCCAGAAGCTAAGAGGCTGGCGGCTGGTAAAATGCCGATCATGCAAAAACCCACGCCGTTCGACCCGCCGATCCCCTTCACCCGTCCCACCATCGACGAAGACACCATCGCGAGTGTGGGCGATGTCTTGCGCTCCGGCTGGATTACCTCGGGCCCCAAGGTTCAGGAATTTGAAGCAGAACTCTCCGGTTTCTTTGGCGGTCGCCCCGTGCGCACCTTTGCCAATGGCACCGCCACCATGGAAGTGGCGCTTCGCATCGCCGGCATCGGCCCGGGGGACGAAGTCATCACTACTCCGATTTCGTGGGTGGCGACCAGCAATGTGATTCTGACCGTCGGCGCGACACCGGTTTTCGTCGATATCGATCCGGTCACGCACAACATTGACCTCGACCTCGTCGAAGCGGCGATTGGCCCTAACACCAAAGCCATCATGCCGGTCTATCTGGCGGGTCTACCGGTTGACATGGTGCGTCTGTACGAGATCGCCAGCCGCCATCAACTGCGTGTTATCGAAGATGCGGCGCAGGCACTCGGTTCCTCATGGAATGGCCGCCGGATCGGCACCATCGGTGATCTGATCAGCTTCAGCTTTCAGGCGAATAAAAACCTCACGACTATCGAGGGCGGCTGCCTGGTCTGCAACAATGACGATGAAGCCCGCCTCGCTGAAAAATACCGCCTGCAGGGCGTGACCCGCACCGGCCTGGACGGCATGGACGTCGATGTCCTCGGCGGCAAGTTCAACCTGACCGACGTCAATGCCGCGATCGGCCTACAGCAACTGGCGCGCCTTGGCGATTTTCAGGATCAGCGTGCACGCCTGACGAAACGTTATTTTGATGGCTTCGCGCAAACGCGTGTCAGCGAACAAGGGCTGGAACTGCCCGTCGCTGACTTCGAACAAAGCAACTGGCACATGTTCCAAATCGTGCTGCCGCTTGATCGGCTGGACACGGACCGCGCCGGCATCATGGCCGACCTCAAGGCGCTGGGCATCGGTACCGGGCTGCATTACCCGCCCATTCACCTGTTTACGCTATACCGCGAACGCGGTTTCATCGAAGGCATGTTCCCGGTGGCCGAACGCATCGGCCGCAGCATCGTCACGCTGCCGCTCTTCCCAACCCTGACGGAGCGCGATATCGATCGCATCGTCGCCGCCGTAGCGCATGTTCTGGAGAATCATCTCAAATGACTGAACAGATTCTGGATAGCCAAGCACAGAGCGGCCTGCCGCTCGACACGCCGCCCGGCAACCCGAGCGTGGCGCCGCCCGAGCTCAGCGTTGTCATTCCGGTCTACAACGAAGAGGCCGGTCTGCAGGCATTGTTCGATCGCCTCTACCCGGCGCTTGACGCTTTGCATACCAAATACGAAGTGATCTTCATCAATGATGGCAGCCGCGATCGCTCGCCACTGATCCTGTCGGATCAGTACCGCAAGCGCCCGGATGTCACCCGTGTGGTGCTGTTCAACGGCAACTACGGCCAGCACATGGCCATCATGGCGGGCTTCACGCAGGCGCGCGGCCAGTCAATCATTACCCTCGACGCCGACCTGCAGAACCCCCCGGAAGAAATCGGCAACCTGCTGGTCAAGCTGCGCGAGGGCTACGATTACGTTGGCACAATTCGCCAGAATCGCCAGGACACCTGGTTTCGCCGTCATGCCTCGCGCGCCATGAACAATCTGCGCGAACGTATTACCCGAATCACCATGACGGACCAGGGTTGCATGCTGCGTGGTTACAGTCGCCATGTCATCCAGATGCTGAATCAGTGCGAGGAAGCGCGCACCTTTATTCCGGCGCTGGCTTACACCTTTGCCAGCCGCCCGATCGAGATCGAGGTCAAGCACGAAGAACGTGCCGCTGGCGAATCGAAGTATTCGCTGTATAGCCTCATCCGACTCAACTTCGACCTGGTGACCGGCTTTTCGACCATGCCGCTGCAGGCCTTTTCACTCATCGGGGTGCTATTGGCCATGGGGTCGACCGCGCTCTTCTTCCTGCTCCTGGTGCGCCGCTTCGTCTTCGGCGCTGAAGTGGAGGGCGTCTTCACACTCTTCGCACTGATCTTCGCGCTGATCGGCGTCCTGCTCTTTGGCGTGGGCCTGCTCGGCGAATACGTCGGTCGTATTTACGAACAGGTGCGCGGTCGGCCGCGCTTTGTGATTCAGGCCATTCTGGAACAGGATCGCTGAGCAGTGCGTGCCGTCGTTTTTGCCTATCACGAGGTGGGCGCCCGCTGTTTGCAGGCGCTGCTCGACGGCGGCGTCGATGTGCAACTGGTCATCACACACACTGACGACCCGAATGAACGCATCTGGTTCACCAGCGTCGCAGACGTTGCCACCCAAGCTGGCATTCCGGTGATCACCCCGGAATCGGCTGGCGAACCCGATGTTCAGGCACGCATCGCCGCGATCGCTCCGGACTACATCTTTTCCTTCTATTACCGGCAGATGATTCCGATGTCGGTGCTGAACCTGGCGAAGATTGTGCCGCTCAATATGCACGGCTCGCTGCTACCCAAGTACCGCGGCCGGGTACCGATCAACTGGGCCGTGCTCCATGGGGAAACCGAAACCGGCGCCACGCTGCACGTGATGGCCGAAAAACCGGACGCTGGCGACATCGTCGCCCAGCAAGCGATCAGCATCGGGCCCGATGAAACCGCCGGCGAGGTCTTCGCCAAGGTCACCACGGCCGCCGCCGAAACGCTCAAAGGCGTGCTGCCGCAATTGCTCAAGGGAGAAGTACCCCGTCGGCCAAACAACCTGTCGGAGGGCAGCTACTTCGGGGGTCGCAAACCCGAAGACGGCCGCATCCACTGGGAGCAGACTGCCGCCCAGGTGTACAACCTGATCCGTGCGGTCGCACCGCCCTACCCGGGCGCCTTTACCGACCTCGTAACCCCGCAGGGCACACGCCGCATCACCATCAACGCGGCCCGCCGGCTGGACAGCCCCCCAGATCTGCCCACCAACCTACCGCCGGGACTTTACCGCGTCGACGCCAAGGCGATTGGGGTCTGCGGTGATAAGATGGCGGTTCAGATCACCGAATTTATGGTGGATGGCGCGCCGGGCAGGCCCGAAGCGCTCCCCGAAGCTGTTACAACCCATTGATTTCAAACTACTCGACCGATCCGAACCTATTATGAAAAAAGTCCTCATCCTCGGCGTCAACGGCTTCATCGGCCACCATCTGTCCAAGCGCATTCTGGAAACGACCGACT
>JBDLTT010000034.1:0-7951 GCA_039805725.1 Pseudomonadota bacterium
CCGCATCTGCTGGGACTCGATGCCACCTACGGGTTGGCAACCGCATCGACCTTGTGTGGCGCCTGTGCCGAGGTCTGCCCGGTACGCATTCCGATTCCCGATCTTTTGATCCGTTTACGCACCGAGGCCTACAGTAACCCGGCGACCGCCAGCGAGGCCGTGCGGGGTGCCGGATCGGCCTATTCGTCGGTGGCGATGGCCTTGTGGCATGCCTGGGCTGCCACCTATCGTTACCCCGTGCTCTATCGGGCATTTACCTGGTGCGCGACGCGTTTCCGATGGCTGACGCCCAGGAAGCAGGGCGGCTGGACAGTGAATCATCAGGCCATGCAGCCAGCGCGCCGTCGATTCCGTGATCGGCTCAAGGATCGCTGATCAGGTTTTAAAAAAGTAGATTACGGTCATGACGGTGCCTACACCGATCACGATGCGCTTCAGCCAGACCGCGGGCAGATAGCGGGCAATGCGTGCACCCGCGAAGCCGCCCAGCGTCGCGGTCAGCACCATCAGTAGGGTGTACGGCCAGGTGATCGCCCCGGCGATGATAAAGGTGAGCGCCGAGACGGTATAAGTGACAGCAGAAATCCAGTTCTTGAGCGCATTGATCTCCTGGATGTCTTCGATACCCTGGATGGCCAGTGCGGCGAGCGTCAGAATGCCCTGGCCGGCGCCAAAGAAGCCGCCATAGACCGTAACGATGAACTGGAAGAACAGCCCAGCCTTGCTGTGCGGTTCGTCGTCGGTCTGGTGGATGCCCATGCGACTTTTGAATCGCACGACCCATCGACTGATCTGTTTGCTGAAGGTAAACAGCACCGTCGCCAGTAGCAGCAGCCAGGGAATCAACTGCGTGAAGGCCTTATTCGAAATCGCCAGAAGCAGCAGGCCACCCAGCACGCCACCAATCGCGGCAACGATGGTCAGCGCGACGACCCAGTCCCGGTGTTTGCCCAGCTCCCGCCGATAGACCCAGGCACTCGACAAACTGGCTGGCCAAAGCGCCACCGTGTTACTGGCATTGGCCGTGACGGCCGGAACACCCGCCGCCAGGAGCGCCGGGAACGAGAAAAAAGTGCCGCCACCCGCCAGCGCGTTCATGCCGCCGGCGAGAAAAGCCCCGCCAGCAACCAGCAGAAGCCCCATGGGGTCGGAGAGGAGTTCGGTTATCACAGACTTATCACACAAGCTAAAAAAACGGGGTCGCAGAGCGACCCCGAAAGTACTAGGGGAGAGAATAACTTACTTGCCGAGTTTCTTGCCAAAAGCAAATTGTGCGAAGGACTGCTCAGCCACATTGAACCACTGGAATTCCAGGTTGCGGAACTGGCGCCACGGCTCGTAGATCTTCTTGAAATCCGGGTTCTTTGCGGCGGTCTCTTCCAGAACTTCGTTGGTGGCCTTGAACGAGGCATCCATGATTTCGTTCGAGAATTTGCTGAGCTTGGCGCCTGCTTTTTGCAGACGTGAGAGCGCAGACGGGTTCTTAAAGTCGTACTCAGCGAGCATGCGAACGTTCGTTTCTGCCGCAGCGACTTCCAATATCTGCTGGTAATTCTTCGGCAGCTTGTCCCATTCTTTCTTGTTGATCATCACCGAGAACTGGGTTGATGGTTCCCACCAGGCCGGGTAGTAATAGTTCGGGGCAACCTTGTACAGACCCAGCTTTTCATCATCGTACGGGCCGATCCACTCGGCGGCGTCGATGGTGCCTTTTTCCAGCGAGGCATAGATGTCACCGGCAGGAATCTGTTGCGGCACCGCGCCCAGTTTTTCGAGAACGCGTCCCGCAAAACCACCAACGCGCATTTTCAGACCCTTGAAGTCGGCCACGGTCTTGATCGGCTTGCGATACCAGCCACCCATCTGGCAACCCGAGTTACCGGCCGCCAGACTGACGATGTTGTACTGGGCGTAGAAGTCGGCCAACAGTTTCTGACCACCGCCGTAGTACATCCAGGCGTTTTGCGCACGGGCGGTCATGCCGAAGGGTACTGAGCAGTCGAAGGCAAAGGCCTCGTTCTTGCCGAAGAAGTAGTACGGTGCCGTGTGGCAGCACTCGATGGTGCCGTCTTTAACCGCATCCATGACCTGAAAAGGGGGCACAATTTCGCCACCGGCGAAGGAACGGATTTCGAAGTTGCCTTCGCTCAGTTCGCCCACGCGTCTGCAGAAATCATCACCGCCACCGTAAACGGTGTCGAGTGTTTTAGGGAAGCTAGACGCCAGACGCCACTTGATCTTGGGCGTGGCAGCAATCGCTGGCGCCGCAGTAATCAGGGAAGTGGTGCCGGCAGCGGCGCCAATGCCGACATTTTTCAGAAACTTACGACGATCCATGGTGTGTCTCCTGAGGGATTTTATGGTTGAGCCTGATTATTTCTTCTCACCGGGCTCTTCGGTTGAGAACTTGAGATTGGGTGCCGCGTCACTGCCTGGTGCAGGGGCAGTATCGGGGTCGACTTCGAGTACGATCTCGGCCTGGCTGTCATCAAAGACTTCTTTCTTCTCAACCGAGACGAGATCGGGAAAAGCGATGATCAAGGCGACCATGATGATCTGGATGATCACAAACGGCACGGCACCCCAATAGATCTGGCTGGTGGTGACCGGTTCCATCGATTTGCCGGTGATCTTGTCGATGTACTTCTTGCCCGGGGCGACTGAGCGCAGGTAGAACAGCGCAAAGCCAAAGGGCGGGTGCATGAACGAGGTCTGCATGTTGACGCCGAGTAGTACCCCAAACCAGATCAGATCGATGCCCATCTTCTCGGCGACCGGGCCAACCAGTGGCACCAGGATGAAGGCCAGCTCGAAGAAGTCGAGAAAGAAGGCAAGGAAGAAGAATAAAATGTTGACGGCGATCAGGAAGCCGAGTTGACCGCCGGGCAGCGAGGTGAGCAGATGCTCGACCCAGAGGTCGCCGTTGACGCCACGAAAGACCAGACCAAACACGGTGGCGCCGACCAGAATGAAGAGCACGAACGACGAGAGCTTGGCCGTCGAATCGATAGCCTGACGTACAAGACTCCAGTTCAAGGTCTTCTTCGACATGGCCAACAATAGCGCGCCGCTAGCACCCATCGCGCCACCTTCGGTCGGTGTGGCGATGCCCAGGAAGATCGTGCCAAGCACCAGGAAGATCAGAAAGAGTGGTGGTACCAGCACAACCAGTGAGCGAATTAGTAGTTTGCTGCCGGTCAGCGTGCGAGCGCTGAGGGGCAGTGCCGGCGCACGACTGGGTTTCAAGAGGGCGATGAGAGCGACATAGCCCACGTAAAGACCGGTCAGCACCAGACCCGGAATCAGGGCGCCGGCGTACATGTCACCCACCGAACGACCGAGCTGGTCGGCCATGATAATGAGCACCAGTGAGGGCGGGATAATCTGCGCCAGGGTGCCCGAGGCGGCGATAACGCCAGACGCCAGGCGACGGTCGTAACCATAACGCAGCATGATCGGTAGTGAGATCAACCCCATCGAGATCACCGAGGCCGCCACCACACCGGTGGTTGCAGCAAGTAGTGCACCAACAAAAATGACGGCAAAGGCCAGGCCGCCGCGCACCGGGCCAAATAGCTGGCCGATCGTATCCAGCAGGTCTTCGGCCATGCCGGAGCGTTCCAGAATCAGCCCCATGAAGGTGAAGAAGGGGATGGCCAGCAGCGTATCGTTGGCCATAATCCCAAAAACCCGGTTGGGTAACGCTTGCAGGAAATCCGGGGTGAACATGCCCATGCCGATGCCGAGCAGGCCAAACAGGAGGCCATTGGCAGCCAGCGAGAAGGCAACGGGGTACCCGGACAGCAGGAAAACGATCAGTCCAAGGAACATGATCGGCGCCATATAGTCGCCGATAATGGGGGCAAGAAATTCAAGTGGCATGACGGCGTTCCTTATTTATGACCTGAGGGGGCTTCGGCGACTTCGACTGCGTCAGGGGTGGCCCCATGTCCCCCCCCTTTTTCGAACGCCTTGCCGTCGATCAGGCCTTGCAGGAAGGCCACACGTTTAATCACTTCGGACATTGCCTGCAGCAGCAACAGGAAAAAGCCGACAGGAATGAGTAGCTTGGCAGGCCAGACAATCAGGCCGCCAGCGTTGGAGGACATTTCACCCGAGCTTATAGAATCTAGCGCGAAAGGGACAGCTGACCAGAGGATCACGATACACATCGGTATTAGGAAGACGAGTCCACCGACGATGTCGATCCAGGCGTGGACGCGCGGCGAGAAGCGACCCGTGACAACGTCGATCCGAATATGTTCGTTACACTTGAGTGTCCAGGGTGCGCAGAGCAGGAAGGTGCCAGCAAAAAGGTACCACTGCAACTCCAGCCAGGCATTCGAACTCATGCTGAAACCGTATCTGAAAAGCGCATTGATCGTGCTGACCAGAACAGCAACCAGAATCAGCCAGGCCGCCGTTTTGCCGATTTTTTCGTTGAGCGCGTCAACCGCCCTTGAGAATGATAGAAGTCCGTGCACGGGATGGTTCTCTGCAAGATGTAAGTTGTGCCATAGTCAACGAGTGGGTGTGGGTGTGCAAGTTGCACTGCAAAAGATTTCTGGTCGCAGTAAATCGGGTTTAATTCAATACAACCCATGTCAGTAAGGGTTTTTCGCCCATGGGTTACGAAAAGCGGGGCGTTGGCAGCGCAAAAAAAATTCAGCTGATGCGCGCTTCGAGTAAAAAAATTCAATGGCACAAAAAGAAACCCCAGCCGTTTGGCTGGGGTTTCCACCGGATCTGGTTCTTGTTCGTGTCAGGCCGGATTCTCCTCGTCCGGAATGCAGCTTTACCGGACTACATCCTCTACCGTGGATGTGTTTGAAACTGTAAGCGAGTTTTCTTACAGACAAATGACAAATTTTTTATAAGCTTATGACCAAGGAATGGCTAGCGTAGTGTGTTCGACTTATGATGTTGTCTTAGTAGTTTATTGATAAGCACCCATGCCATTCACACCTCACTCATTTTTTCAGACCCGCTGGTTCCGCTTCGGACTCATCGGATTCGTTGCCGTTTTTGTTGTTGCTGCCTTGCTGGCCTACACGCTGGTGGATACGCGCAAAGTCGTCAGTGTGGCGTCTGCGGTCGTGCAGAAGTCGACGGGGCGAACATTAACGATCCATGGTCCTGTGTCGCTGAAGTTCTTTCCCCACCTGTCGATCGTGGCGGAAGACGTTGGTTTCGGGAATGCAGGCTGGGCGACGGATCCCTACATGGTGAAAGCCGATCAGGTGTCATTGAATCTGGACTGGATGCCGCTATTTCATGAACAGGTATCGATTAACGAAGTGGCACTGACGGGGGTCACGCTCAGCCTTCAGGCAGCACCCAAAGCCCAGAAGGTTTCTGGCAATTGGGATTTAACCAGCGCCGACGAACAATCATCCAACGAAAGTAACGGATCAGACGCCTTCAATTTGCATGAAATACATCTCTCGAACGTGACCGTTCAAATCCGCGATGAGCGCGGCACCATCACCCAGTCCGTGGTCGTTGACCAGATGAATGGGAGTCTGAATGAGACCCAGGTCGACTTCGATGGCCGGGTGCGTTGGCAGCAGCAACCGCTGAGTCTCAAGGGGCGTCTGGTGTTCAAGCCGGATAGCCCTCTGGATCTGACTTTGAATCTGCAGTCCGACAAGATCGACCTCAAGGGCGCAGTTGCCAGCGCACCGGCGAATGGGGCGCGCAGTAGTCAACGTTGGGTCTTCGGTATGGATGCCCTTGGTTTTGATGCCTTGCCGCTATGGAACGGACGCATCAACGCAGCCATCAATACCCTGGTCTTACCCGATGGCGTGACATTGCCCAACCTTGCCCTGCAGGCGACGCTGAGTCCTGATTCGGGGGGTAGCCTGACGCTCAATCAATTCAAGGCCGGGTTTGGCCAGGGTGTGATTAATGCCGATGGCAAGCTCACAGGGTACAGTACGCCGCGGCCGCGGATCACTGTGCGGGGTCACGCCCAAGGCTTTACGCTCGAGAGGGTATTGGCGCAGGCTAAAGCCGGTATGAAGCCTAACGATTTTCAGGGCGGTCCGGGCGAATTCGCCTTCAGTCTCAATGCCAGTGGCGCATCGCTGCGCGATCTGGTCGCCGGTGCCAATGGGCAAGTGCAGTTATCGGTGGGCCCCGCGAAGATCAGTACAGCGCTCGTTAATGCCAGTGGCGATTTTCTCGTCAGTTTGTTCGATGCCGTCAACCCGCTAAGAAAAAATCTGGATTATGCGCAAGTGGATTGTGCCGTGGCCTATCTTCCCGTAAGCAATGGTCTGGTGACTGTTGCTCAGAGCGTTGGTCTCGAGACAGATCGACTGAACGTGGTGTTTGATGGTCAGGTCAATCTGCGTAATGAAACACTGAACCTCAAGATTTATCCCAAAGAGAAATCCGGCCTAACGACGGGGGTAAACCCCGCAGGGTTGGTGCAGATCAACGGCACGTTACGTAACCCGAAAATCGGCGTCAACTCGACCGGGGTGGTGAAACAGGCGGCAACAGTTGGTTTGGCGATCGTTACGGCCGGTATTTCATTAGCGGCGCAGAATGTGGCTTCGATCGCGACGCGTAGCAGCCCGTGTCAGAATGTGCTCAAACCCTGGGCCAGCATCTATGGCGATCTGCCGAAGTAATCGTTCGAGAACCATTCAGGAGTCCGTTGTGAATCTTCGTCTACTATCAGCCCTGCTTGGCTTCGTCGCGATTAATGCAGCGCCCGTTTTTGCCCAGAGCGCACCCGGTGATGATGGCGTCGAAGTGGTTCGTAAGCCGGTGAGTGAAATTCCGGCGCAATACCGTTCCGATGCCGCCAAGCCGCGAAAGCCGTTTGCCGTGCGTTATACCTGTCCGGAATCCGGTCGTCTCTATGTGATCTTTGATCATGCGCAGCAGATAGCGACGATAGAGATGGGTCAAACGACGCGTTATCTCAAACAGGGCGTGAGTGCGAGTGGTGCGCGCTATGTGAACTCGGACGAGTCCTACGTCTTCTGGGTCAAAGGTCAGCAGGCCACGATTAACGGCAAAGAGCAGTGTGAGGCGGATTAGCGACGTTTGTCGAAGCCCGCTTTGTAACCCACACGTCGTTCGCTCTTTTCCAGTTGCTGGACGTAACGGGTGAATTCCAGTCCCAGCTTCTTTTCAAGATCGCGTGCTGCTGTATGAATCGCATCCCAGCGCGGCGGGAATACCGGATTCTTGAAAGCAAAGGCAATCTGATTGCCTCCGTCGCGGACTTTGAGCGATAGCACCCGGTCATCGAAGACATGGGCGAGCTGGGCCAATGGATCACCGAAGCCGGCCTTGTCTCCGGCCAGATTCATCACGAGAATACCGTTGGCCGAGAGGCGGTCATTGGCCTCGGTGTAAAAGCCGGGGTTGGACAGTTCAGGGGCTATCCCCAGACCATCGAAGGCATCGACCAGAATCACATCGGTTCGTGCCTCATGCGTGGCGATAAAACTTGCGGCGTCGTCGCAGTGAATTCGAAAGCGCTCATTGTTTTCGGGGATACGGAACGCCTCGCGGAAGGCAACCACATGCGGGTTGATTTCTACCGCCGTGATATCGGTGCGCGGCAGATGGCGATAGCAGAATTTGGCAATCGAGCCGCCGCCCAGGCCAAGTAATAGGATGCCTTTTGGCCGCGGGTAGAAAGGTAGAAAAGCCATCATCTTGCGCGTATAGGTCAGATCCAGCACGTCGGGCTGGCTCATGCGCATGGTGCTCTGGACAAGCCCCAGGCTGAAATACAGCGTGAGCAGCTCGTCATGTTCGATCAGGAAGGGTTTGTCGTAGGCGCCGCTCAAAAGCGCCTGTTTCAGCGTATCCGGATCACTGTCCAGAGGTTCTAGCAGACGGACGATGCCGGTTTCGATATCAAAGGGGCAGGGGAGTTCGTAAAGCGTCTCAGACATCAGGACAGTATAATCGTCAGCATCTT
>JBDLTT010000035.1:0-69996 GCA_039805725.1 Pseudomonadota bacterium
ATTATGAAGCATTTTTTCTCATGCTGTCAAGCAGCAATCCGTTTTTCCGTGCACCTTTGTGATACTCGTAACCGCCATGCGGTGGTAGAGTGGTTCCAATCTTCCTTCGGAGCCAGCGGCGATGACCTTTGACCCCCGAACCCACCACGCGCAGGACGTTCTGCCGGATTGCGCCCACCCGGCCGACCCGGAGCTTCTTAACCGATTGTTTGTCCACGGCCGCACGCATAGCCACTGGCTACCCAAACCCGTCGACGATGCCATGCTGATGCGCGCCTGGAATCTGGCGCGGCTCGGCCCGACCTCGGCCAACTGCCAGCCCCTGCGGGTGCTGTTTATCCGCTCGGATGAAGCCAAAGCACGTTTGAAACCTTGTCTCGCGCCAGGCAACGTGGATAAAACCATGAACGCGCCCGTTACCGCACTTTTCGCTGCAGATACTCGCTTTTACGATCATTTGCCACGTCTTTACCCGCACGCCGATGCCCGCAGCTGGTTCACTGGCGACAGCCAAAGGACATTGGCACACGCCACGGCCGAGCGCAACAGCAGTCTGCAAGCGGCTTACTTTATGATGGCTGCACGCGCACTGGGGCTTGACTGCGGCCCGATGTCAGGGTTTGATGCGGAACTGCTGAACCAGACCTTCTTCCCGGATGGCCGGTTCAAGATTAACTTTATCTGCAACCTCGGACACGGCGACCCGCAATCGCTGCACCCCCGTTCACCGAGGCTAGAATTTGAGGAAGCATGTCGGATCATATGAACGCTCAGGCACCAGGCCTAGCCACCCCCCACGCCCACTTTCACCGGCCGGTCACGTTGACCTATCTGCTCGTCCTGCAGGGTCTACCGGCCTTGGGCGTGCTGGCGCTCGGCGCCCCTAGCTACGCCATGTTTAATCAGCCCATCCCCTGGATGGAGCTGTCCTTCGCCATCGGTGGCGTGGCCTTCTTCCTCACCTATCTTGCTAACTACGGCTGGCGTTATCGGATCATAGAAGCCCTAATCGCTCCGGCAACTTGGTTGGTGCTGCATCTGGCCGGCAAGGTTTGAGGCCATCGTCTTTAGTTCCGCGCTTATGGAGGACGCATCATGAGCAACGCGCAAAGCAATAACCCGCTGGATATGCTGCAAGGGATGTGGAACCAGATGGGCTTTCAGCTGCCCGGCATGGTGACGCCGACTCTGGATGAGGACGAACTCGACAAACAGATCCGTGATCTGAAATCCGTCGAAAACTGGCTGCGCATGAATCTGTCGATGCTGCAGATGACGATTCAAAACCTGGAAATGCAGAAATCCGCCCTCGGCACTTTTCGCAGTATGAGCGAGAGCTTCGCCCATCCCAAAGCTGCGGCAAACACACAACCGCCTGTCGAGAACCCCTTCAGCGCGTTCTTTAACGTACCGCCTACAGCCGCGGCATCGAACGAGGCAGCACCTGCGCCCGCGCCTGAACCCGCCGCTGCGGCCAGCGACGAGGCTGGACTCACCAAAGCGGCGATGTGGCCATGGGAAATGATGAATGAATTGAACACCAAGATGCAGGAACAGTTGGCCGATTCAGCGCAGAAACAACCCGCTCGTAAGAAAGCCGCTGGCAGCGCCACTGCGGCAGCACGCAAAGCAGCAACGACTAAAAAACCCGCCGCAAAGCGCAGCGCTAAGAAGGTCGATTAATCAGCCTGCCGCCTTTGCGGCATCCACCATATGCTGAGCAAACCAGGGGCCGGCGCCATACAGCAACGCGGCGGCGCCCATCAGCAATAACGTACCGTAAAAAATCTGCAGCCGAGTTTTGCGCAACCCTTCCGGGAAGGCACGGCAAAAAAAGATGGGGCCCAAAATCGGCAGGAAAAATACAAAGGCAGCCCACCACCAACCGCGCACGATGCTGGCCGGAACCACCACGATATAACCCACCAGCAGCAATACAACGCCAACAGCGGCCATCAGCGCAACGGCCAGCACGAATGCAAAAAAACCAAACTCCATCTTGAGCCTCTGATTATTTCTTTTGTTTGACCGGACGTTGCCAGCCAGTCAGCGATAATTGCTTGGCGCGCGATACGGTCAACGCATCCGGCGGCGCATCCTTGGTCAAGGTCGTGCCAGCGCCCAAGGTCGCGCCCCGCCCGACGGTGACCGGCGCCACCAGCTGGGTATCCGAACCAATGAAGGCGTCATCTTCGATGATGGTGCGGTGCTTGTTGGCGCCGTCGTAATTGCAAGTAATGGTCCCGGCGCCAATATTGACACGCTCGCCGACGGTGGCGTCGCCCACGTACGCCAGATGATTGGCTTTTGACCCATTGCCGAGCTGCGTATTCTTGAGCTCGACGAAGTTGCCGACATGCGCACCCGCACCCAGCGTTGAACCGGGGCGTAAACGGGCATAGGGACCGACCACCGCATCGGCGCCCACCTCGGCCTGATCGAGGTGGCTGAAAGCGTCGATGTGCGCACCCGCTCTAACGGTCACATCACGCAGCACGCAGTAGGGCCCGAGGCGCACGCCTTCCTCCAGGACAACGCTGCCTTCAAATACACAGCCGACATCAATACTGACATCACGCCCACAGCGCAGGGCGCCACGAATGTCGATCCGGGCCGGATCGGCCAAGCGCACACCCTCGATCATCAGCTGCTCGGCCTGGTGCTGCTGCCAGATGCGCTCTAGTGTGGCCAGCTGGCCTTTCGAGTTAACACCGGCCACCTCCCAGTCATACTGCGGTGTCACGGTATGCACGAGCACGCCCGCTTGCACCGCCATGGCCAGCAGATCGGTCAGGTAATACTCGCCCTGCGCGTTATTGTTCGACAACGCCGCAAGCCATGTTTGTACATGTGCTGCCGGCAAGCAGAGAATGCCTGTGTTGACTTCGGTAATTTTGCGCTGAGCATCGGTCGCATCTTTTTCTTCGACATTGCACACCACCTTGCCGGCGGCATCGCGCACGATGCGACCATAGCCCGTTGGATTGTCGAGATGCTGCGTGACCAAACCAACGCCATCGCCGGCCGCTTGGAGCAGTGCCTTCAAGGTCTCCGGCTGGATCAGCGGTACGTCGCCATAGAGGATGAGCACTTGCCCATCCTTCGGCAAGGGTTGCAGCGCCGGCAACGCCATTTGCACGGCATGCCCGGTACCCAGTTGTGGCGATTGCAACGCAAACTGCACACCGGCATCGGCCAATGCGCTCTCTACGACGGGCGCACCATGGCCAACGACGACCACGGTCTTTTGCGCATTCATCGCGGCAGCGGCCGCGATGACGTGTCGTACCATGGCTTTGCCCGCAATCGGATGTAACACCTTGGGCAAGCCTGAACGCATGCGCGTTCCCTGACCGGCAGCAAGAATAACGACCTGCAAAGGGCGTATATGACTCAAAACCAACTCCGTTAATCGCTTCTTTAATACCCTCAAGGATACCGGAAGCTCAAAGACAAAGGGTGGCCTTTAGGCCACCCTTTGTTCACTCGATCACGGCATGAGCGCCGGCTGGTCTATAGGCGGCGCACAGTACTCGCGCAGCCCATGATCATTAGCGCGGCAGCAGGGTCGAACCCATGAGGAATAGATCTACTTCACGGGCACACTGACGGCCCTCGCGGATCGCCCAGACCACCAGCGACTGACCGCGACGCACGTCACCGGCCGCGAAAACTTTCTCGACATTAGTTTTGTAACAACCCTCGCCGTCGGTGGTCGCCTTGGCGTTTTGGCGCGCGTCCTTCTCCACGCCGAAGGCGTCGAGCAGACCGCCAACCGGATTTGTAAAACCCATGGCCAGGAATGCCGCGTCACATGGCAATTCGAATTCCGAACCGGCGACTTCAGTCATCTTGCCGCCTTGCCAATCCAAACGGACAGCCTTCAGCGCCTTAACATGACCTTTGCCGTCAGTGACGAATTCCTTGGTGGCAACCGCGAAGTCACGCGAACATCCTTCGTCGTGCGAGGTCGACGTGCGCAGCTTGATCGGCCAGTACGGCCACACCAGCGGCTTATTTTCCTGCTCCGGCGGCATCGGCATCAGTTCGAACTGGGTCACCGAAGCGGCGCCGTGGCGGTTCGACGTACCGACGCAGTCGGAACCGGTGTCGCCGCCGCCGATCACGATGACATGCTTGCCCTTAACGTTGATCGGATTGGGTTTGCCCTGCTGCACTTCCTTGTTCTGTGGAATGAGGAATTCTAGCGCGGCGTAGACCCCCTTGAGCTCACGACCCGGCACCGGCAGATCGCGCGGCACTTCCGAACCGGCGGCCAGAATGACGGCGTCGAAGTCTTTCTTTAGCACGTCGGCCGATACAAAGCTCTCGGCGTCATTATTGATGCCCTGCGGCAGATCCTTGTGACCGACCAGGACCCTAGTCTTGAAGGTCACGCCTTCGGCTTCCATCTGCTTGACGCGACGGTCGATCAGCGTCTTTTCCATCTTGAAGTCGGGAATGCCATAGCCCAGCAGACCACCAATGCGGTCACTCTTCTCGAAGACGGTGACATCGTGTCCAACACGCGCCAGTTGCTGGGCGGCAGCCAGACCTGCAGGGCCCGAACCGATGATCGCAACACGTTTGCCGGTTTTGTTTTGTGGCGGTTGCGGTACAACCCAACCCGAGGCCCAAGCTTTATCAATGATGGCGCGCTCGATGGATTTGATACCCACCGGCGCGGCGTTGATACCCAGCGTACAAGCGGCTTCGCACGGCGCCGGACAGATACGGCCCGTAAACTCCGGGAAGTTGTTCGTCGAGTGCAGCACATTGATCGCGTCTTGCCACTGACCGTGGTAAACCAGATCATTCCAATCGGGAATGATGTTGTTCACCGGGCAACCGTTGTTACAGAACGGGATGCCGCAATCCATGCAGCGAGCGCCCTGTTGCTTTGCCGCAGCATCGTCCAGCACCGCAACGAATTCGCGGTAATGCTGCTTACGCGCCTCTGGCTTTTCGTAAACCTCACTCAGACGTTCGAATTCGAGGAATCCAGTCGGCTTTCCCATTACACAGCCTCCTTAACCTTGGTGTTTTTCTTGATGTCGTCCAGCGCGCGACGGTATTCGTGCGGCATCACTTTGATGAACTTCGCACGATGCTTGTCCCAATGGTCGAGCATGTTCTTGGCGTACTGCGAACCCGTCCACTTGACGTGGTTGGCGATCAGTTCCTTGAGCAGATCCTCATCGGCCATCGTCAGGTGGCGCAGATCCACCGCACCGTATTCGGTGTCTTCACCGAACTCCGATGCCGCTGCGGCAGCCTTCTCAGCGGGCAATGGTTCCAGAGCGACCTGGGTCATATTGCAACGGCTGGCGAACTTGCCGTCGACATCGTAGACGTAGGCAAAACCACCTGACATGCCGGCGCCGAAGTTACGGCCGGTTTGACCCAGCACGACCACGGTACCGCCGGTCATGTATTCGCAACCATGATCACCGACGCCCTCCACGACAGCCGTGGCGCCCGAGTTACGCACCGCGAAACGTTCGCCGGCAACCCCGCTGAAATAGGCCTCGCCATCGGTCGCACCATAGAGCACGGTGTTGCCGACGATGATATTGTCTTGGGTCTCGCCGCGGAAGGCCGCCGGCGGCCGCACCACGATGCGGCCACCCGACAGACCCTTGCCGACGTAGTCGTTACCTTCGCCTTCGAGGACAAAGTTCACGCCCCTGGCGAGGAAAGCGCCAAAGCTCTGGCCAGCGGTACCGTGCAGACGAATCGTTAACGTGTCATTCGGCAAACCGGCAGCACCATAACGTTTGGCGATATCGCCCGAAAGCATCGCGCCGACGCTCCGATTCAGGTTGCGGATCGGGAAATCCAGTTCCTGTTTTTCTTTACGTGTGATCGCCGGCTTGGCGGCGCCGATCAGTTCGTGATCGAGCGCCCGCTCCAGGCCATGATCCTGTGTCTCGGCATGACGGATCGCCACCTCGTCCGGCACGGCCGGCATGTGGAAGATCTTCGAGAAATCCAGGCCCTTCGCCTTCCAGTGCTCGACGCCAGCACGGGTGTCGAGTAGATCAGCGCGGCCAACCAGGTCATCGAAGCGGCTGATGCCCATCGAGGCCATTAGCTTGCGCACTTCTTCAGCAATGAAGAAGAAGAAATTAACGACGTGTTCCGGCTGACCGCTGAAGCGCTTACGCAGCTCCGGATCCTGCGTGGCGACGCCGACTGGGCAAGTGTTCAGATGGCACTTGCGCATCATGATGCAACCGGTCACGACCAGCGGCGCCGTTGCGAACCCAAATTCATCCGCACCAAGCAAGGCGCCGATGACGACGTCACGACCGGTCTTCAACTGGCCATCGGTTTGCAGGCGGACACGACCGCGGAGGCGGTTGAGCACCAGCGTCTGCTGGGCTTCGGCCAGGCCGAGCTCCCACGGCGCACCAGCGTGCTTGACCGACGAGATTGGCGAAGCGCCCGTGCCGCCATCGTGGCCGGCGATGACAATGTGATCGGCCTTGGCCTTGGCGACACCGGCAGCCACCGTGCCGACGCCGACTTCGGCGACGAGCTTCACGGAGACGGAAGCGACCGGATTGGAGTTTTTCAGATCGTGGATCAGCTGCGCCAAATCTTCAATGGAGTAAATATCATGGTGCGGCGGCGGCGAAATCAGGCCGACGCCCGGCACCGAATGGCGCAGGAAACCGATGTATTCACTCACTTTGTGGCCCGGCAGCTGGCCGCCTTCACCCGGCTTGGCACCCTGAGCCATCTTGATCTGGATCTGATCCGAGTTGGCCAGGTATTCGGCAGTCACGCCGAAACGACCTGAGGCCACCTGCTTGATCGACGAGCGCAGCGAGTCGCCCGCTTTCAGTTGGATATCGCGTTCGATACGACCCTTACCGATAATGTCGGAGAGCATTTCGCCCGCCTTGACCTTGCGGAAACGGCCAGCATCTTCACCGCCTTCACCGGTGTTCGACTTGCCACCGATTCGGTTCATGGCGATGGCCAGCGTGGTGTGCGCTTCGGTCGAGATTGAACCCAGCGACATAGCGCCAGTCGCAAAGCGCTTAACAATTTCGCTGGCCGGTTCCACTTCGTCGATGCTAATCGACGGACCGGCCGGTTTGATTTCGAAAAGACCCCGCAGCGTCATATGGCGCTTGGTCTGATCGTTGATGATGCGCGCGTACTCTTCAAATGTTTCGTATTTACCAGAACGCGTAGCGTGTTGCAGCTTGGCGATCGCATCCGGCGTCCACATGTGCTCTTCACCGCGGATACGGAAGGCGTATTCGCCGCCGGTTTCCAGCAGGTTGTTGAGTACGGGGTCGTGCGCAAATGCGCGGTCATGCACACGCAGCGCTTCTTCGGCAACTTCGTCCAGACCAATGCCTTCGACCTGGGTGGCCGTACCCGTGAAGTACTCGTTCACAAAGTCTGAGGCCAGACCAATGGCTTCGAAGATCTGGGCGCCGTTGTAGGACTGGTAGGTCGAAATACCCATCTTCGACATGACCTTGCGCAGACCTTTGTTCACAGCTTTGATAAAACGCTTGCCGGCTTCGTATGCCGACAGCTCGCCCGGCAGTTCGCCAGCAACATCGGCGATGGTGTCAAACGCCAGCCACGGGCAGACGGCTTCGGCGCCATAACCGGCGAGCAGCGCGAAGTGGTGCACTTCACGTACCGAACCCGAATCCACCACCAGACCGGTCGAAGTCCGCAGACCGGTCTTGACCAAATGCTGATGCACGGCGCTGGTGGCCAGCAACGCCGGGATCGGCGCACGCTGACGATCCACCTTACGATCCGACAGGATCAGCACGTTGTAACCTTCACCGACGCTGGCTTCGGCACGATCACAGAGTGCAGCCAGCGCGGCCTTCGAACCCTCGGCGCCCTCAACGGCCGGGAAGGTCATATCCAGCACGAGCGCACGGAATTTGCCGTTGGTAAGCTTGTCGATTTGACGCAGCTTGGCCAGGTTGGCCGAGGTCAGCACCGGCTGATCGACTTCCAGACGCAGCGGCGGTTCTTCGCCCGGCTTGACGTCAATACCCAGTAGATTGGGACGGGGGCCGATGAACGACATCGTCGACATCACGATTTCTTCGCGGATCGGGTCGATCGGCGGGTTCGTTACCTGCGCGAATAACTGCTTGAAGTAGTTGTAGAGCGGTTTGTCTTTATCCGACAGCACCGGTAACGGGCTATCGTTACCCATCGAACCGGTGGCTTCTTCGGCGTTGCTGGCCATTGGCTCGAGGATGAACTTCAAATCTTCCTGCGTGTAACCAAAGGCTTGTTGCGTGTGCAGCAGCGATTCACGCAGGCCTTCGCTATCTTCCACTTCTGGAAGGTTTTCCAGATGCTGGCGGCTTTGCTCGATCCATTGACGATACGGACGCGCGCTCGAAATGCTGCGCTTCAGTTCTTCGTCATCGATGATGCGGCCCTGTTCGAGATCGATCAGGAACATCTTGCCCGGCTGCAAACGCCACTTCTTGTTCACTTCTTCCTGCGGGAAGGTCAGCACGCCCATTTCGGAAGCGAGCATGACGATGCCGTCGTCGGTGATCTGATAGCGCGCCGGACGCAGACCATTACGATCCAGCGTGGCGCCGATCATGCGGCCATCGGTAAAGGCCACGGCGGCGGGACCATCCCACGGCTCCATCATCGCAGCGTTGTATTCGTAGAAAGCGCGACGCTCTTCATCCATCAGCGGGTTTTCGGCCCAGGCTTCCGGAATCAGCATCATCATGGCTTGCGGCATCGAGTAGCCACCCATGACCAGCAGTTCGAGTGCATTGTCGAAACAGGCCGAGTCCGACTGACCTTCGACGATCAACGGCCACAGCTTATCGAGATCTTCGGCCAGCCAATCAGAGGCCATGGCCTTCTGACGGGCACGCATCCAGTTGACGTTGCCACGTACCGTGTTAATTTCGCCGTTGTGGGCGATCATGCGGAACGGGTGCGCCAGATCCCAGGTCGGGAAGGTGTTGGTCGAGAACCGTTGGTGGACCAGCGCGATGGCAGACACCAAAGCGGGGTCTTGCAGATCCAGGAAATAGGCGCCAACCTGATTGGCCAGAAGCATGCCCTTGTAGACCATGGTACGCGACGACAGCGACGGCAGATAGAACTGCTTGCCATCCTCGAGCTTGAGCTTGCGCACGGCGTGTTCGGCGCGCTTTCGCACCACGAACAGCTTGCGTTCGAAAGCATCCTGATCCTTCAGCGATTCCGGACGACCGATAAAAACCTGACGCGTGACGGGTTCAAGATCACGGGCGGCTTCGGCCAGAATGGTGTTGTCGACCGGCACGTCGCGCCAGCCGAGAAATTCCAGACCTTCTTCATGGATGATGCGGGCCAGAACGGATTCGCAGGCTTTGCGGCCAGTAATTGATTGCGGCAGAAACACATTGCCCACGGCATAGTGGCCGACCGGCGGCAGGCGCAGCCCTTGCTTGGCGCGCTCGGCACGCAGAAATGCGTCCGGCAGTTGAATGAGGATCCCGGCGCCATCACCGAGCAGCGGATCGTAGCCTGTGGCACCACGATGTTCCAGGTTTTCAAGGATGAGCAGACCCTGTTCGACGATCTCGTGGCTCTTTTCATTCTTGATGTGCGCAACAAAACCGACGCCACACGCGTCGTGTTCATTAGCCGGGCTGTATAGACCCTGGCGCTCTGGTGCTCCCATGTGCTTTTCCTTCTATCAATCCATGAACCCGCCGGCCAAACCGGCACTGCACAAAAGTGATCCCCGTCCGAGTGCGATGCACCAAAACGAACCGGCCAATATACGCCCAAACCCCCTTCCAATTCAAGACGCTGCAGCGCAAAAACCGGCGTTTTCCCGAATTTTTTTGGGGGAATGGCGTCTATGCCACATCTAGCTACGCAACGACCGTGCCAGAACCTCCTCAAGGGAGGGCGATTGACAAAATTGCCTAAAAATTAAGCGGTGGTTTAGCGGCTGGTCGGCGGTACTGCAGTATGAGCCGCTTGCGCAGCTAAACCGGCCTTAATCGCCGCCAGAATGGCCTGATCATCCGCCTCGGCCGAAACAATGGCCTGGCCAATCGCCTTAAGCAACACCAAGCGCATGACGCCGGCGCTGACTTTCTTATCGTGGCGCATCAGCTCCAGATAACGCTCGGCGGAGGCTTGGGTCGTGGCTGCCAGCCACGGGCCGGCCACCGGTAGCCCCACGCGCTGAAATAGCACCTTGATGCGATCTACAGCGCACGCATCGATCCAGCCCAGCTGCTTGGACAACAAGGCGGCCATCACGGTACCGGCCGCCACGGCTTCACCATGCAGCCAGCTCCCGTAGCCCATGCCCGTTTCGATGGCATGGCCGAAAGTATGGCCTAGGTTGAGTAACGCCCGCTCACCGGCCTCACGCTCGTCGCGCGCCACCACCTCGGCCTTGTGTGCGCAGGATTGGTAGACTGCCTGCGCCAACAGCGCCTTGTCCTGGTGCAGCAGGCCATCGGCGTTTTGTTCCAACCAGCGGAAGAAGGCTTCGTCACGGATCAGGCCGTACTTGATGACTTCCGACATACCGGCCGCCATTTCGCGCGGCGGCAGCGTATCGAGCGTATCCAGATCAGCCAGCACCAGCTTTGGCTGATAGAAAGCCCCAATCATGTTCTTGCCCAGCGGATGGTTGATGGCAGTCTTGCCACCCACCGATGAATCCACCTGCGACAGCAGCGTGGTCGGCACCTGAATAAACGGCGCACCGCGCTGATAACAGGCTGCCGCAAAACCTACGAGATCGCCAATCACACCGCCACCCAGAGCAATCAGCGTGGTGCCGCGCTCACAGCGGTGCTCTAGCAGCGCATCAAAAACGGTATTTAGGGTTTCCCAGGACTTGTATTCTTCTCCGTCGGGCAAAACCACCGGAAAGGCCGGGCACCCCAGCGAGGCCAACGTGGCCATCACCTTGTCGAGATAGAGTGGCGCCACGGTCGTATTGGTAATCACCACCGCGCCTGTCTTGGGGTTCAGGTGCGGCCGCCACAACTCGGCATTGGCCAGCAGACCGCAACCGATATGAATGGGGTAACTGCGCTCATCCAGCGCGACCGTCAGAGTTTGATGCGGTGAATTCATGCCGTCATTGTAGCCCGAGCGCAGAAACAGTAAGGCAGGTTCAGGCTAGCTTGCCCGCCTTGGTTAACGCATTCACGATGGCCTGCACCACCTGTTGAGGGGCACCGCGCCCGGTTTCTACAATGGCATGTGCCACTTCACGATAGAGCGGATCACGAATTGCGTGCAATTCACGCAGGCGCGCCAGCGGATCAGCCACATTCAGCAACGGACGACTCTTGTCATGCCGCGTCCGCTCGGCCAGCAGTTCTGGCCGCGCACTGAGATAGACCACAAAACCCTGGTTGCGCAGCACCTCGCGATTCTCGGGACGAAGCACAATGCCGCCCCCCGTACTCAGCACCACATCGGGCTCCTGCGCCAGATCCGCCAGCACTTCCTGCTCCCGCTTCCGGAACCCATCCTCTCCCTCAATCTCGAAGATCAGCGGAATCGTCACGCCATTGCGCTTTTCGATCTCATGATCAGTATCGATGAAGGTTTTACCCAAGCGCCGCGCCAGCAAGCGGCCGACCGTCGACTTACCGGCGCCCATGAGGCCGACGAGGAAAACATTCGGGGCAAGATTTGGTGGTTGGGTATTAGGCATACAAAAGAGAGTTACTGGGTACCGGCCATGATCTGAGGTGAGATGAACACCAGCAATTCACGACGCTGTTCCGTCGTTGAACGATATTTGAACAGATTCCCAATAAACGGAATGTCTCCCAAAAAAGGTACTTGCGTGACGAGATTATCCACTTTCTTGATAAAAACTCCGCCAATCGAAACTGTGCCGCCGTTTTCTACCAAGACATCCGTTGTGACGACTGTGCTCTTGATCGGTGGATTGGTCGAACCAGGAATAAGCTGCATCGCTGCATAATCTGGCTCTTCTTTGCGAACGATCAGTTTTAAACGGACTTTGCCATCGGGGGTAATCTGCGGTGTCACGTCCAGCGACAGCACCGCTTTTTTAAACTCCACAGTCGGAATCGTGGTTCCCCCGGTCTGCGCCGTTGATAGGTAGGGAATCTCCGTACCGTCCTCAATGATTGCTTTGACATTATCGCCAGTTACCACTTTGGGGCTAGAAATGATCTTCCCTCGGCCATCTGACTCGAGCGCCGAAAGTTCGACATTAAGTATTTTTGAGCCCGTTGGGTTCAGCAATGCGAACGCTAGTGTTCCAGCAGCAGATCGTGTCGTTGGCAAGTTCACCGATCCCAGGGTCTGATTGACTGCAAATGGCTGCCCATTAACGCTATTGAGCGTCTGGTAAGTCGGGCTGCCCGATGCACTTCCTGGCACATAACGGTTATAACTCAGTGGCTGACCTGCTTGGGTCGGTGGCACGTACTGCCCACCACCGAGTTGTAACCCACCGCCGGTCCGCACACTATCCAACGCACCAAGTCTGACACCCAATTCTTCATTAAAGGTTTCGTTGGCTTCTACAATACGGGCTTCGATTAACACCTGCCGGATCGGCTGATCGGCAGAGTTGATTAGCGAGGCAATCTCTGAGAGCTTGAGCGCTGTGTCATTTACAAACAAGGTGTTCGTGCGCGAGTCGACGCTGACTTTACCGCGCAGCGTTAATTGTTCGCGCACTAATTTCTCTAAATCTAGCGCCTGGGCAAATTTCATGCGGAATGCCTGTTGACGCAACGGGCCAATCGCCTGGCTCTGCTGCTGCATTTCCATGCTCAGCCGCTCCTGCTCGGCCGCCTCGGCACGCGGCCGGATCACGAGAACCCCATCGTCCATCCTGCCGACCAAACCCTTTTGCTGGTAGATCGCCTGAAGCACTTCTTCTGCGGGCACATTTCGCATCACGATTGTGATGGACCCCTTCACAGAGTCGCTGACCACAACGTTCACCCCGATTTCCCGCCCCATCACCCCCAGTATCTGCCGGATATCGCCATTTTGGATATCTATGGTCACCCTTTGATTGCCTTGGCTGCGACCAGCCTTTAATTTCGGCTTGAAGTTTTCAGATCCTGCCTCCGACGATTGAGCTGTGATCGTCTGAGCCAAGACAGTTGAAATCTTGTTTTGTAATGGCCATGGACACGCCATTGCCAAGGTAATAGCAGCCACTAATGTTCTTTTAGTCACAAGTAGTCTCCGTGATGCCATCATTTCTCCCGCAGTAGCCATTGGTTTTCCATCCCATCGGTCGCTAATAGCAACCCCTGGTCGCCAATCTGCTTCACCGTCGCAACCTGCACACCGATTCGGTCGCCTTGGCGAACTGATCGATATACGGCGCCTGAGCGCACTACAGCCACGCGTCCAGACGCTCCGGTGATGAAACCTACAACAGATAGCGACGCGATCGGGACGTCTGGGAATAGCACATCCGTCTTAACCCCCACCGGGGTCGCCCCAATTCCTGCCGTAGTTCGAGATGGGTCGAATGGATCCTGCGTTTTTGCAGTATAGATCGCTGGTGGCGTATCAATAATCTCCGGAACTGCTGGCAGCTGAGGTGTTGCGATACGCGCTTTTTCCGCCGACATCCATGCTTCAGCTCTGCGCTCATGATCCCAAGTATCACAAGCCACCACGCCGAAGATCATGGCCGAGAGTGATAAATGTTTAATGCGAGACATTTGTCCCCCCGTCACTGGCTTCATGGTTTCCGAGCGTCTTGGGCAAATCACCCCGATAGGCTTTAAGCTTTGCTGTCAAATACAACTTCCCGGGGATTGCTTCCTTTGACTCCAACAAAATGTCGATCGTCACCAAGTGCTGTAGGCGGGATATTCCTTCCAGAAAACGTCCCACCGCGTCAAAGCCGCCCGAAAGTTCTATATTGACCGGTAGCGTCGCGTAGGCCTCTTCAACTATTTCTGGATCTGGCCTAAAAGATTGTAATTTCATCCCGCTCTCGCGTGCCGTCTTGTTTACCTGATCCAGCACATGCACTACTTCTAGGTCAGCCGGGATAAGCTCCAGCATCTGACCAAATCGATCGTCAATGGTGGCAATCCGTTCAGCACGAGTCTCCAGTAACGCTGCTTCGTAAGCCATCCGCTGAAACCGGGACTTTTGCATTTGTAATTCATCTGCCAGGACACGTGATTTATCCGACAAATCACCCCAAAGCTTGACTGCCGAGCTAACGAGCGTCAATGTAAACACCAAAAACAACAATGCGGCTCTGAACCACTGCGGCCAGAGCTTTATGTTTCTGAATTGAATTCTTACACTGCCTGCCTGCCGTATTTGCAGCACCGAGCGCTCAACTAACTCTCCAACATCCATGGTGAGCAATGCTTTGCACGCCGCTAGCCACTTCACATACCAGCCATAGCAGTGCTGGCGACTCTTTTTCAACACCTGGGGCAACCTGCCATACCAGCGATGTGTCATATCAACCCATTCGCGGAAATTCATTGCCCGGCGCCCTGTTCTGATTTCGACTTAGCTACGTTGGCAAGCCGGACTTTTCCTGTAATCGAAAACTGATATGCAGCCATGCCTTCGGGGTCTTGTATATGTATCTCCCCCAATCTGATCTGCTGTAAGTATGCAGAATTCGCTAAGCGCTCAAGAAATCGTGCAATCGCCGCCGCGTCAACTGATTTTCCCTCCACCTCAAAATCCTGGCCATCTTCTGCCAGACGAAGGAGATAGACCTCCCTTGGCAAAGCCGCAGCTAGGTCATTCAGAATGAGCACACTGGTTGATCGACGGGCGTCGAGTCCTTCGATCATTTTTTGACGCAACACCATGCGCTGATATTGTTGTTCTAGCCTTAGCGATTGCTCGTACCGGGGCTCCATGCGCTGATTGGCCTCGATGAGCGCCTGTTGAAATGACATTTCGGACGCATTCGACCTTTCCATAACCACACTGCCCAATGCCGCCATCAGTAGGGCGCCGCATGCTGCCATGGTTGCCTGTCTAGCAAATATTCGCCAGGCAAGATCTCGGGACATTTGCCTGTGTGGCAACAAATTGAAACGGGTGTCCATCATGTCAATCGCCTGTCCGACATACCGAGCGCAATTAGAACGATCTCATCAGGCACATAGTCGTTAGCAGAAACTCTTTCGACGGACTGACCAATCAATAAGTTACCAATCTTTTTGGATACAGAGACTTCTGAACCCACAGATGACCAGTTAGACATCGGTACCATATCTCCAATGATCAGAACCTGCTCTAAAAATTCTGCAATATTTGCTCGACTCATCCTGCACCGCGTCCAGCAATTACCTAGCTGCGTCAAAAGACTTGCCGAGCGTTCTTCGACGTCATTGGACTGCATACGAATCGGATACACCTCAAACTCCGTTGGCTCAAGGCAAATAATGATTCTGGGCGACACTTCCGTTAAAACGATGGCATAGGGGTATTTAATTTCTCGGTCTTCTGATAACGATCTCTCTGCGATGGCATCGTGAATCGCTTGCACGTCTCTATCGACAACATGGACGGGAATATTGATCTCCTCTGCACAGGCAAGAATCTCGTCGATTCGTTCCCGCCTGCAAAAGGCAATCCCAACCATTTCATCACGGCCATCACTATTGCCTCGAATGAAATCAAGGCATATTTCTTCTGGTGGTACTGGCAAATTAGATATCGCCTCAACAATGGCTACTTGCTCTAGCTGGCGCTCATCGAGTCCTTCCGGCACCGTGATCGTTTTCACAAATACATCATCAGCATCAAGTGCGATGGCAAACGCCATTTGAACTCTTTTGACACCGCTCAGTGCTTCGAGCTTTACGACTGCTTCGTCCCAGAGTGTGCTTTCTATATCTTTGCCGCTCGGGAGAAAAACCGCGACAGGTTTTGCGTCTGGTGACTGATGGACGAGGCAGATCCCGAGGCGCCCCCAGTAGACCCCGATTGATTCTCTTGCGCGCCCGCCAATCCAACCTTTCAATCTATTGTGCATAGACTAGTACCTAAGAATCTATGCAGTTTAGTTGCTATTACAGCTATTTTTACAAGCCTTGATTATTTTATTGTTCAAAATTGCTTGTTAAATGGGCTAGACGAAGGCGCTTCTGGAAAAGCCTCGCCCCCGAGGAAGACTTGCCGGTCTCTTTCTAATTGCCGGCCTCAGCCTTCAACTAACGCTATTTCTGCGACTGTCGTGCCAGTCTGATGACGGCGTCCGTATTGGCCAAAAAGTCGGTAAAACTCATGCCCCGCTGTTGCAGCATCTTGTAACGACCGCCCACGATGATCGATGGCACGGCATCGATCTGATAAGAGATTGCCATGGCATCGGCCTTCTTCATGGCATTGGTCACTTCCTGGGAGAAGTACACTTCTTTAAACTTGTTGGCATCGACACCCGGCTGCGCCGCAGCCCACTGGAGCACCGCCTGGTCATCATAAAGCGCTCGGCCTTGCTGGTGAATGGCTGCAAAAACGCCGGCATCTAGTACCGATAGCTTCATGAATTGAATCGTGTAGAACAAACGCCCCAGAACCACCCACTGTGGACGGCCAAAGGTTACGGGTACGCGACGAACGGCAACATCCTTCGGTTGTTTGCGGCTCCAACGCTCAAAGGGCTCGGAAAATTCGTGGCAATGCGGACAACCGTAGGAAAAAAATTCCAGTACCTCAATCTTACCGCTGGTCGCTGGCGCCGGCGCATTGAGCAACGCGTAGTTCTGGCCAGCAATAGCGGCACCCGTAGTTGCTCCAGCGGGCGGCAGGCTACCGCCCAGTGCGGCCTGTGCCAGAGCAGGGGCCGATGTTGTTGCAGCACCCAGACCCGCAATCAGCATGGTAATAAATTGACGACGTTGCATGAGGACTCCGACTTAGTTACGGGCGGAAACGGCGTCGATGCCGTTCTCCTTGAGTTCGTTGCGGGCGCGGTTGGCATCATCCTGGCGCTTGAATGGGCCAATTTTGACGCGATACCAGACTTTTTCACCGATCACGGCTTTCTGCACGCTGGCATCAAATCCGATGAGCGCCAGATTGGCTTTCTGGGCTTCGGCATCCGACGGCTTCTGGAAGGAACCCGCCATCAGATAGAAGCCACTGGATACCTCCGGCGCTTTAGCCGTATCGACCGCCTTACCAGGATCACTTGCGGGCTTCGCAGCGTCTGTCGTGCCATCGGTCTTACCCGAGAGGATATCTGGGAACTGAAAACGCTTTTCCGGCAACGGGTCGCCGGGTTTGCCTGGTAGTGCAATCGGCTGACCGTTCTCACCTTGTGCGTTCACGGGAGCCGGGGCCGCAGGCGCTGCGCCATCTGCTGTTTTAGCAGGCGCCTGTGGTGTCGAATTCGTGGCCGTGCCAGTTTTATCAATAAAAGGCGACGGCATCCGGTTAAACCACCACGCAACCGCCGCTGCGATCACTAAGCCCAGAATCAATCCGTACAAAATGCCTTTGAAGGCGCCACCGCCGGAACTTGGCTCACGGTCACGCGAAGAATGGCGGCTCGGTTTGTAATCTCGGGACATAACAGCCTCGTCTTGAACTCTCGGCAGCTTACATGCTTTCCGGGCAGGATACACCCAGCAAGGCCATGCCGTTGCGAATGACTTGACGCACCGCGACCGACAATGCCATGCGGGCGCGTGTCAACGCAGCATCGTCAACGAGCATGCGCTCGGCGTTGTAATAGCCGTGGAATTCAGCGGCCAAATCACGCAGATAGAACGCAATCTGATGCGGCGACAGATCGCGCGCTGCCGATTCCACCACCTCCGGAAAACGGCCAAGGAAGGCGGTCAACGCCGCTTCGCGCGGATTGTTCAGTAGCGTCAGATCGGCATCCTTTAGATCCGCGTCGGACCCACCCCACTGCGCCATCAGCGAACAGATACGGGCATGCGCGTACTGGATGTAGTACACCGGGTTATCAGCGCTCTGGCTCTTGGCCAGATCCAGATCGAAGTCCAGATGCTGATCGGCCTTACGCAGCACATAGAAGAATCGACAGGCGTCATCACCGACCTCGGCACGCAAGGCACGCAGCGTCACGTAATCGCCGGCGCGCGTCGACATCGAGGCCTTCTCGCCGTTGCGATAAAGCACCGCGAACTGCACCAGCGCAATATCCAGTTTGACCGGATCCAGCGCCAGAGCCTGAACGGCACCCTTCACGCGCGCGATATACCCGTGGTGGTCGGCACCCCAGATATTGATCATGCGATCGAAACCACGCTCGTACTTGTTCAGATGATAGGCAATGTCCGAGGCAAAATAGGTGTACAAGCCGTTTTCGCGTTGAACGACGCGATCCTTTTCATCGCCAAAATCGGTGGAGCGGAACCAGCGCGCACCGTTCTGCTCATAGATATGGCCTGCTGCATCCAGTTTATCCAGGCAACGTTTGACCAGACCTGTATCAAATAGCGAATTTTCCGAGAACCAGTTCTGGAAGTGCACACCAAAGCCGTCTAGATCATCTCGGCCATCGGCCAGCTGTTCTGAGAGTGCGTGCTGGTGCACGTACGGCCAGTCCTCGCCGAGTAGCGACTTGCCGTTGGCAATGAGCGCATCCAGGTGCAGCTCGCGCTGGGTTTTGGCTTCGTCATCGGCGCGATCGGCAAGCGGTAAGCCCGGAGTATTTGCGAGCACAGCCGTCCGGGCGCGGACATACTTGTCACCGTGAGCATTCGTGAGCTGGCGAGCCATGTCGCGCACGTAATCGCCCTGATAGGCGTTCGGCGGGTAATCGATGGTGACACCATGCTGATCCAGGTAGCGAATCCAGGTGGACACCGCCAAGATGTCCATCTGGCGACCGGCGTCGTTGACGTAATATTCACGGGTCACATCCCAACCTGCAAAGGCCAGCAGGTCAGACAGACTGGCGCCGTAGGCGGCACCACGGCCATGGCCAACATGCAGCGGGCCTGTCGGATTGGCCGATACAAATTCGACCAGCACCTTGGCATTACCACCCAGCGTGCTACGGCCAAAATCGTCAGTTTGCGCCAAAACGGACGACACAACCCGGGTTTTGGCACCGCTATTTAGCTTGAAGTTGATAAAACCGGCACCGGCGATCGAAACCTCGCCGACCTCGGGGGAGGCCGGCAGCGCCTGAACGATGCGCTCGGCAATGGCACGGGGCGCCAGCTTGAGCGCGCGCGCCAGTTGCATGGGCAGATTGGTGGCAAAATCCCCATGGTCGGCCTGCTTGGGACGCTCCAGATGGATGGGGGTTTCGGCGTGTTCCGGGGCTACGTTGGCCAGGGCAGCCTGTAGCAAGCCGGTGAGGTGTTCGCGGCTATCAAAAGTCATGGGTAAAATTATACCTTCTGGCCCGCCACCCCGTGGGCACTCACTGTGAAAGCAAATCGCTTATGCGCGTGCAGCGCCTCGCCCGGATTCTTTACGTCAGCTGGAAGAACGGGCTATTGACCATGCTGGTGGAAGCCGAGCCGGAAGGGCGCGTTGCCCGCTGGCTAGGTTTTTATGCGCGTCGTCGCCGCTTCAGCAAACCGCGGGCGGTTCGTCTGCGCGAAGCGCTGGAGTCTCTCGGCCCGATTTTCGTCAAGTTTGGTCAGATGCTGTCCACCCGCCGCGATCTGCTCGCGCCGGACTTCGCCGACGAACTGGCCAAGCTGCAGGATCGGGTGCCACCATTCCCCTCGGACCAGGCAATCGCCGAAATTGAACGTGGTCTGGGCATGTCACTGACCGAGGCCTTCAGTGAGTTTGATCCGAAGCCGGTGGCCTCGGCCTCCGTTGCTCAGGTGCATTTTGCCCGACTGCATAACGGCCATGATGTTGCCGTCAAGGTGCTGCGCCCGGGTATGCACAGTGTCGTCAATCATGATATCGACCTGCTCGATACTTTCGCTCAGCTGATCGAACGCTTCTCGGAAGACGGGCGACGCCTCAAACCCCGCGAAGTGGTCGCTGAATTTGCCAAGCATCTGCACGATGAGTTCGATCTCGTACGCGAGGCCGCCAACGCCTCACAGCTGCGGCGTAACTTTGCTGGCGGCCAGCTGCTGATTGTCCCGGAAGTCTACTGGGATTTCTGCGCCACCAACGTGATGACCATGGAACGCATGTACGGCATTCCGGTTGGCCGGGTAGAGGAACTGCATGCCGCTGGCATCGACTTGCATCGACTATCGAGCGCCGGTGTCGAGATCTTTTTCACACAGGTGTTTCGCGATGGCTTCTTTCATGCGGATATGCACCCGGGCAATATTCTCGTTGCACGTGACGGCCGTTATGTTGCTCTTGATTTCGGCATCGTCGGCACGCTGAACGATGTCGACAAGAATTATCTGGCGCAGAACTTCCTGGCTTTCTTCCAGCGCGATTACCGACGCGTTGCCGAGGTGCACGTCATTTCGGGCTGGGCGCCAAAAGAAACACGCATTGACGAGTTCGAAGCCGCCATACGCACCGTGTGCGAACCGATCTTCGACAAGCCGCTCAAGGATATTTCTTTCGGCAAAGTGTTACTTCGTTTGTTCCAGACCTCGCGCCGTTTCAATGTTGAGGTTCAACCGCAGCTCGTCATGTTACAAAAGACGCTCCTCAATATCGAGGGCCTAGGCCGCCAGCTTAACCCCGATCTGGATCTGTGGAAGACCGCCAAGCCCTTTCTTGAGCGCTGGATGAGCGAACAGGTCGGCCTACGTGGATTCATTGACGGGATGAAGCGTGAGGGGCCGAACTGGGCGAAGATTCTGCCGCAGATACCCCGGCTGTTACACGACTACCTGGCACCCTCCGAAGAACTCATCAAAGCAGACCAAAAAGCCCTGCGCGAACTACGTCACGCTCTGCGAAAACAACGGCACTGGCTGTGGTTCGCTACAGCAGCTGCGACGCTGGCACTTGCTTCAACGGTAGCACTGTTCGTCCTGAGCCACGGGTCATGACCGCACTCCTCGGCTTCATCACGCTTTATCTGCTCGCCTCGATCGGCATCGGGCTGCTGGCGGCAACACGCGTGAAGAACGCCCGCGACTTCGCCGTGGCCGGTCGGATGCTGCCACTACCCGTAGTAACAGCCACCGTATTTGCCACCTGGTTCGGCGCCGAAGCCGTGCTCGGGGTCTCGGCGACTTTTGTTCGCGAAGGGCTGGGCGGCGTTGTAGCCGATCCGTTCGGCGCCTCGATGTGTCTGATTCTGGCTGGTTTCTTCTTTGCCAGCAAACTCTATCGCCTCAACCTACTAACGATCGGTGACTACTATCGCCTACGCTACAACCATACGGTTGAGTGGCTCAGTACCCTGGCCATCGTTGTCTCCTACCTCGGCTGGGTCTCGGCACAGATCAAGGCGCTCGGTCTTGTTTTCTTCACGGTCACTGGCGGCCTCATTCCGCAAGACAAAGGCATGATTTTGGGCGCCGCTATCGTGCTGACCTATACGGTACTCGGCGGCATGCTTTCGGTGGCCATTCTCGACTTCGTGCAGATCACCGTGATTATGGGCGGCCTGATCTACATCGCGACGATCATTAGTGACCTGGCGGGCGGCTTTGGAACGGTTATTTCGCACGCCAACGCAGCAGGAAAACTCGACTTTCTGCCCAGCGGCGGCTACGAAGTCTGGGTGCCGTTCATTGGCGCCTGGATGACCATGATGCTCGGTTCGATTCCGCAACAGGATGTCTTTCAACGCATTACCTCGGCCAAAAACGAGCGTGTGGCAATGGCCGGTTCCATCCTTGGTGGCTCGCTGTATTTTGTTTTTGCTTTCATTCCGATGTTCCTGGCCTATTCGGCCACGCTGATCGATCCAGCCATGTTCGAACAGTTGCTCGATACAGATTCCCAACTGGTGCTGCCCACGCTGATCCTGCAGCATACGCCGGTGTTTGCCCAGGTCATTTTCTTCGGGGCGCTACTCTCGGCGATCATGAGCTGCTCCTCGGCCACCTTGCTCGCACCCTCGGTGTCGTTCACCGAAAACGTTCTGCGCCCGATGCTCCCACACATCTCTGACCGGATCTTCCTGTGGCTGATGCGGGTTGTCATCGTTGCCTTTGCCGGCATGGTGCTGGCCATGGCGCTGACCAGTAACGCATCGATCTTTAAGATGGTTGAGCATGCTTACAAGATCACGCTGGTCGTCGCTTTCGTGCCGCTGGTCGCCGGCTTCTACTGGAAACGGGCTACGACACAGGGTGCGCTCTTCGCTATCTTTGCCGGTTTTTTTACCTGGGTTCTTTGCGAAATGTTTGGTGCCGCTGACGGCGTCTGGCCTCCGCAGATTCTCGGGCTGATGGCCGCCGTCGTGGGCATGATTTCCGGCTCCCTGTTACCACAGTGGACTGGTCGCCTAAGTCCGCCGCCCTCGCACCATCATGCCGCCGAAGGCACCTACCACGTTGCGCACCACGACCATGAGCGCCAACACGCCGGCGAGCACGACGCCCATCGCTGAGCAGGCGTCGCTCTGGCAGCGCTTGCGCCGAAAGCCGCTGGCGCTATCGCTGGTATACGTCGGGATTATTGTTTACGCCAGCCTCTACAGCAATCATCCCTGGCGCGACAACGGGGTCGGTCTCTTGGACTTCATGGCAGGCAACTGGCCACGTTACTGGACCCGGCAAGATGCGTGGTTCAATATTCTTGCCTATCTCCCGCTGGGATTTCTGCTAACGCTTTCGCCAACGCACCGGCCTTCACCCTGGGCACGCGTCGCCATACCGATGGTTGTTGGCTTCGTGCTCTCGGCAAGCATGGAAGCTTTGCAGACTTTTATTCCGGGTCGTGTTTCGTCATCGCTGGATCTGTTTTTCAATACACTGGGCACACTCTGTGGCGCAGTACTGTCGCTCTTCTACGGCCCTGCGTTGTTGGCGGTAGCCGGCAGAGTCCGGCAGCGTCTCGGGGTGCGGCGGCTCAGTGCCGAGACCGGGCTGATGCTACTGGGGCTCTGGTTATTTGCCCAGATCTCGCCTGAGAATCTTTTTTTCGGCCTAGGTGATTTACGAGCGCTGTTAAAGCTTTCGCCAGCACTGCCGTTTTCTCCCGATCAGCATTTCCTCCTCGAAAGCCTGATCGCCACATTACAAACGTTGGTTATTGCGCTTCTTCTTCGGGGTGTTCTGGAGCGCTTGGCGCTGACCCGATGGAAGCAATTCCTAATCATCACGATTTTATTGGGGCTAGGGGTCTGCTTCCGCACGCTGGCCAGCTGGGTGTTGCTAAGCAACCTGCCATTGTTTGGGGAAACCGCACGCTGGGCCGCGCTCTCGCCAGGCGGTCTGACCGGGGTATTGCTCGGATCACTGTTGACGATCCCTCTGCTCTATTTGCCCAGCGCCTGGCAAATGCCCCTTGCGGCCACGTGCCTGATGGCCGCAACGGTACTGGTCAATCTGATGCCAATCAATCCATACTCTCCGACGGCTCTGACTATCTGGCGCCAGGGCCACTTTTTGAACTTCAACGGCCTGACTCGGCTCATTGCTGCCTCATGGCCGTACCTGGCATTGCTTTTTCTGGTCTGGACGGATCGCCAATTCTCTCGCGACGAAGCTGGCCATACCCGCCTATAATCGACCCCAAGCGTTTTTTTCTTAAGAGACATCATGAGCTTCTTTGAGCGCCACGTTTTTATCTGTTGCAACCAGCGGGACAATGGTGATCCCAGCTGCGGTGCGCTCGGCGCGAGCGCGATGTTCGACTACGCTAAAGCTCGCGTTGCCGAACTCAAGCTCAACCAACCGGGCATGGTACGGATCAACAAAGCCGGCTGCCTGGGACGCTGCCTCGATGGACCGGCCATGGTGATCTATCCGGAAGCCGTCTGGTATCAATTCGTCGACAAAGACGACATCAATGAAATTATCGAATCTCATCTGATTAATGGCGTTCCAGTAGACCGCTTACGCATCTGAGGGCTACACCGATGTCCCATACACCTCCATCACGCGAAGAACAGGCGCTGATCGATGGTCCGGTCGGCAAGATCGAAATTCTGATCGACAATCCTGGCGCCCCCCGCGGCATCGCCCTCATTGGTCATCCCCATCCCATCGGCGGGGGTGCTGCCACCAACAAGGTGGCACACACTCTGGCACGCACATTTGTCGGTCTTGGCTACGCGGCCTTCCGTCCCAACTTCCGTACGGTTGGTCGAACCGAAGGCGAACATGATGAAGGTATTGGCGAAACGGACGATATGCTCTGCGTTCTGGAATATGCTCGCGAGCGCTGTGGCCACCTGCCAGTCGTTCTAGCCGGCTTCTCTTTCGGCGCCTTTGTCCAGACACGTGTGGCAAAACGCATGGTGGAAACAGGCCACCCGGCACAACGCCTGGTGCTCGTCGGCACAGCATCAGGCTTTGTGGAGGGCACGCGCACGTACGATACGGAATCCGTGCCACGTGATTCGATTGTGATTCATGGATCAGCTGATGAAACCGTGCCGCTCGAGAACGTTTTGGCCTGGGCCGAACCGCAAGACTTACCTATTATCGTAGTGCCAGCGGCCGACCACTTCTTTCATCGTCGTCTGCATCTGCTTCGCGAAATCATCACACACAACTGGCGCCACTGATGTCGACGGGAATCCGACTTGTATTCACCGCCGTGCCGGACGAAGCCTTTGCAGAAACCCTGGCACATCAACTCATCGAGCTTGGTTTGGCGGCATGCGTCAAAACCTTGCCCGCATGTCATTCAACGTATCGCTGGGCAGGACGAATCGAGCGCGCAACCGAGATCCCATTGATGATTGTTGCGCCTACCGGACGCTACAGCGCGCTCGAGGAACATATCAAGATGACGCACCCGTACGACGTTCCGGAAATCCTGGCTATCGACTGCAGCGGTGGTCTTCCGGACTATTTGCAGTGGGCGCTAGCGGCGGGGCGCAATAACTAATGCGCCAAATCCTCGCAGCCTTTGCTTTCATCGGCCTAGCGTTGGCGCTACCTATAGCCGCCGCGCCATCCGATTTTGCTCCAACGTCCTCCGGCAACACCTTTCTGCCGCCCCATCTTGCATTCAAGCCCTCTATAGCAGCGACCAGTAGCAACCAGATTGAAGTGCGCTTTGACGTTCAACCTGGTTACTACCTGTATCGCAACAAGCTCTCTGTCGAGTTAACCGGTCTTGTGCCCGCTGATGTGCGCGTTACCGCGACACCCCTTCCTCCCGGCACCCAGAAGGATGACCCCAACTTTGGTCCGACGGAGATCTACACAGATCCGGTGAGTTGGCCGGTAAACATCATCGGTGGCACACGCCCGACAACGTTGACACTCTCGGTGCGCTACCAGGGATGTGCCAACCAGGGCATCTGCTATCCACCGGAAGTCTTACTGCTACCGGTGTCTTTGCCGACACCAGACACTACGCCTGAAGCGTCAACCCCAAAAGCGAATGACATTGGCGGTGAGAACGGCATTCACGAGATCGCCCGCAGCCTGGATCGGGGGGAACTCTGGTTGAACCTACTGCTCTTCTTGGGCGCCGGCATCGGATTAGCCTTTACGCCCTGCATACTCCCCATGATGCCCATCGTGGCCACGGTCGTATTGGGTCGGCACGATGCCGCCCACCCGCTGTCGCATCTGCGCGGTTTCCTCCTGTCGCTGGCCTACGTACTCGGTATGGCGCTGACCTATGCACTGGCCGGTGTCTTCGCCGGTTTGTCTGGCACGCTGGTCTCCGGGCTATTACAGAACCCCTGGATCTTGGCGAGTTTTGCGCTCGTTTATGTTGCGCTGGCCGGCGCAATGCTGGGGCTTTATAACTTGCAATTGCCGAATGCCCTGCAGGGCAAATTGGCACAGGAGAGTCGTCGCCTCCATGGTGGTTCACTGCCCACAGCCTTCGCCCTGGGGGCGCTATCGGCATTGATCGTCGGTCCCTGTGTCGCGGCACCACTGGCTGGCGCGCTCCTCTACATTGGGCAAACCGGCAATGGACTGCTGGGCGGCAGCCTTTTGTTCATGATGGCTCTGGGCATGGGTATGCCGCTGCTCGCGATGGGTGCATCGGCCGGTACGCTGGTCATCAAGACCGGGCCCTGGATGGAGAGCATCAAAAAGGCCTTTGGTTTCATTCTGCTGGCTACCGCCTGGTGGGTCTTGTCACCCGTATTACCAGACAGCATCTTCATTGGGGGCTTCGGCATTCTGGCCATGATCACCGGAGTGTTGCTCAAAGCCCTAGAACGCCTACCTGAGCGCGCGCCTATGTCTTCACGTCTGGGTAAGGCGCTGGGCGTCTTACTGGTTGCGCTTGGCCTGGCCTGGCTGGCTGGGGCGCTGGGCGATGCTTCCCGTCTGGACAGGCCGCTCAGTCCATTTATCGCTAGCAGCGAACAGCCGCTTCGCGAAAGCCGCCCACTGCCCATGGCGCGAATCACGACGATTGCCGGTCTCGAAGCCGCGCTGCGCGAAACGCAAAAACCGGTCTTCATCGACGTCTACGCGGACTGGTGTGTCAGTTGCAAGGAATTCGAGCGCGATACGCTGGGCGATTCGGCCGTGCGTACCGCCCTGGAGGATTTCACACTGATTCGGGTCGATGTCACTGCCAGCGATTCGGAAGCGCGCAACCTGCTCCAGCGATTCGGACTTTTCGGACCACCCGGTATGGTGTTTTATGCGCCGGGCGGGCGTCTGTTACACGATGCAACGCTGGCCGGATACATCGCACCCGAGGCGTTTTTGAAGCAACTGCGACGCGTCCGTATATTGGCCGAGAAAACAGGCGGCTAAGGATCTCTGACGCCTTGTCGCAAAAGGCTTCGCATCGGTCTTTGGCCGAGGCGGCATGTTAGAATCAGACAGTTATTCATCGCCGCATACCCCATTGAAAAGATGTTTTCAGGAATCATTGCCGCCGTCGGTCAGGTCGAACAGGTCGTTCCCCGCAATAGCGGCGTTCGACTGACCATCCATGCCGGCGGCCTGGACCTCTCCGATGTGGCGCTGGGTGACTCCATCGCCTGCAACGGTGTCTGCCTGACTGTCGTCGAACTGGTGCCTACCGGCAACCCGAGGTCATTCGTCGTCGATGTCTCCGACGAGTCGCTGCGTTGTGCCACCGGTCTCGTCGCCGATGCCCCGCTCAATCTAGAAAAAGCCCTTCGGCTAGCCGATCGGCTTGGTGGCCATCTGGTCACCGGACACGTTGATGGCATTGGTCGTGTTGCCCATTTCGCGCCGACGTCATCGGATGCCAAGGGTGATTGGCTACTCACCATTGAAGCGCCAGATAATCTGGCGCCATTTATTGCCCGCAAAGGTTCGGTTACGGTCAACGGCACTAGCCTCACAGTCAATACCGTCGATGGCCGCCTATTCTCAATCAACCTCATTCCGCATACGCTGCAGAACACCATGCTGCACACACTCACGACAGGCGCACTCGTCAACCTCGAAATCGACGTCATTGCCCGTTACTGCGAACGCCTGCTCTCGTACACAAAATCATGAGCCAAGAATCGTCCCGCATCGCACCCACACAAGAAATTATCGCGGAGTTACGTGCTGGCCGTATGGTGGTGCTCGTTGACGAAGAGGATCGTGAAAACGAAGGCGACCTAGTGCTTGCAGCCGACCATGTCACGCCGGAGGCCATCAACTTCATGGCCCGCTTCGGCCGAGGCCTTATATGCCTGACACTCACCGAGCAACGCTGTCGCCAACTGGGCTTAAATCAGATGGCGCGTGATAACAAGGCGCAGTTTGGCACGGCCTTCACGGTGTCGATCGAAGCCGCCGAGGGCGTGACGACCGGCATTTCGGCACACGATCGCGCCCGCACCATTCAGGCAGCTGTTGCAACCGATGCCAAACCCTCAGACATCGTCCAGCCGGGCCACATCTTCCCGATCATGGCTCGCCCCGGGGGCGTGCTGGTTCGCGCTGGCCACACCGAGGCGGGTTGCGATCTGGCCAGTCTGGCCGGCCTGAGCCCCGCCTCGGTGATCTGCGAAATTATGAGCGAGGACGGCACTATGGCGCGACTACCCGAGCTCAAAGAATTTGCCGTCCAACATGGACTCAAAATCGGCACCATCGCCGACCTGATTCATTACCGCAGCCAGCATGAAACGCTCGTAAGACGCTCCGGATCACGCAGCCTTGATACACCACACGGCAACTTCACGCTACACACCTACACCGACAAAGCGTCTGATGATGTCCACTTGGCACTTGTCAAAGGCAGACTAGACCCGGCGCAAGAAACGCTCGTGCGGGTTCACGTTCCCCTCTCCGTGCTGGATTTTCTCGTTCCCGAAAATACTGGTCACAGCATCATGCTGGATCAGGCCATGACCGCTATTGCTGCCGCTGACCAGGGCGTCCTTGTCATGTTGCATAAGCCGCTCACCGGACATGAACTGCTGAACGGTCTCATCACAGAGGATCAGCAAGTCCAGCCGCGCAAATGGGATCCGCTGTTGCATGGCATCGGCGCTCAGATCTTGCGGGATCTCGGCGTCAAAAAAATGCGCCTCCTAGCAAACCCGCAGCGCATCCCTGCGATGACCGGTTTTGATCTCGAAGTCACCGGCTTTCAACAGTCTGACGGCACGCGCACAAACATTTAAGGAAGTTTTTATGGCTCGTTATTTAGAATTTCCGATCGACGACAACGGCAAAGGCCTACGTATCGGTATCGCGGTTGCCCGATTCAATCAGGATATCTGTGACGGCCTTCTTTCTGGTGCCATCAACGAACTGCATTCGCTGGGTGTTGCCGCTGAAGACATTACCGTATGTAGCGTCCCGGGTGCCCTGGAAATCCCTCTCGTATTGCAAACCCTGGCCGATGACGAAGAAAATTCTTTCGATGCACTGATTGCGCTCGGTGCTGTCATTCGTGGTGAGACCTATCACTTTGAAGTCGTCAGCAATGACAGCTGCCGGGCTGTAATGGATGTACAGCTTACCACGGGGGTGCCTATTGCCAATGGTATTCTCACGACCGAAGATGACGACCAGGCCCTGGCTCGTATGCACGACAAGGGTGCCGATTGTGCGCGTTGTGCGGTCGAGATGGCACGGCTGCATGCCCGCATCCGCTCGGGCCAGGCCCCGCAGCCCGAGGGAACCGCATCATGAACCAGCAAGCACGCCCAGCCAACGGCCCCAAGCCGGCGCGCCGTCGTGCCCGCGAGGCCGTGCTTCAAGCCCTCTATGGTTGGCAGATTGGCGGCCAGGATCTCGCCGCTTGCGAAACTGCCCTGCACGAAATTGAGGGCTTCAGCCAACTGCGCGATGCGGAGCAGAAATTTGCGATTGGTCTGCTGCGTGGTTGCATCGCCAATCACGAGACGCACCGTGAACAGCTGACGCCGCTACTCGACCGTCCGTTCGCCGAACTTTCCCCCGTCGAAGGCTGCATCCTGTTGCTGGGCGCCCATGAAATGGCGGATAGTCCGGAGACCCCTGTACGTGTGGTGATGAACGAAGCGATCGAACTCGCCAAAACATTCGGTGGTACAGATGGTCACAAGTTTGTGAACGGCGTTCTGGATCGCCTGGCACCGGTGCTTCGTCCGCTCGAAAGCAGTCGGCCGAATCGCTGAGGTTATTATGGCCAGCGAGTTCGCACTGATCGAACACCTGCTGCGCCAGACTCGCGCCAATCAAATGGCGCGACCACCCCTTCTCGGTCCCGGTGACGACTGTGCCTTGATTCGACCCTCAAAACCCGATCTGGCTTGGGCAGTCACCACTGATATGCTGGTTTCCGGGGTGCACTTTCTCGACACGGATGATCCACGGGATCTGGGCTGGAAAACGCTTGCCGTCAATATTTCAGATCTGGCGGCCATGGGCGCAACGCCGCGCTATGTGACACTGGCGGCAGCGATACCGGCACACGACGCGCTGAAAAGGCACTGGATTGACGCGTTCTTTGCTGGCTTTGTCGATTGCCTCCAGGCTTTCGACGTTGCTTTAATCGGCGGTGACACCACTCGTGGTCCGCGTATCTTTAGCGTCACCGCCATCGGTGAGGTGCACAGCGATCAAGCTATTTGTCGCGGCGGCGCTCAAGCCGAGGATGACGTTTGGATCTCCGGCACCCCGGGCTATGCTGCTCTCGGTTTACACGCCAAACTCAACGGTTATAGGTTGCCCGAATCCATTGCCACTACCGCCCATCTCGCCTTGCACCGGCCACAACCGCGGGCAATTCTAGGTCGTGAACTGATTGGCCTTGCCCATAGCGCTATCGATGTCTCTGATGGCATCCTGCAAGACTTAGGCCATATTGCTACCGCCTCTGGTCTGCAAGGAGTCTTGGCAGAGCCACTATTACCGCCCTGCCCCGCCGGTGTTGATGCGACTCTCTGGCGAGACTGCCTACTGGGAGGGGGCGATGATTATGAATTGCTCTTCACGGCGCCGCCGACCGCGCGCGGTTTGCTTGAAACGCTGGGTAAAAGACTGTCACTGCCGCTCACTCGAATCGGTCAAATGCGGCATGCGCAAACACCGGCAGATGTGGGCACAACCATCAGTAACCCAGTACAGTTGCTGGATGACACAAACCAACCTGTTGATCTTTCTCGGTTGCGCCCCGGTTTTGATCACTTCGCCTGACCCAGCGCCCTAATCATGAGTACCGCAGATCAAGATCTGACCAACATCAAAACACAACCGACCTTGCGCTTTCTGCTCTCCGATCCGCTGCATACCATCGCTCTGGGCTTCGGCAGCGGACTCTCGCCTTGGGCTCCAGGAACCATCGGAACCCTATTCGGCTGGGCAACATTTCGTGCGCTTGATATGGTCGTGCCAGCCAGCACACAACTGCTATTGATTCTGATGGGCTTCATCCTTGGCATCGTTGCCATCGAAAAGACTGGTCATGCGCTGGGCGAAATCGATCACGGCAGTATCGTCTGGGACGAAATCATCCCTTTCTGGGCCGTGCTTTGGCTATTGTCCAATGTGGTGGGTGACAATCTGGTTTGGCAAGCCATCGCTTTTGCATTGTTTCGACTGTACGACATTACCAAGCCTTGGCCAGCGCGTCACTATGATCGTCACGTCAAAAATGGTTATGGTGTCATGATGGACGATGTCATAGCCGCACTTTACACCATTGGCTCACTAGCGATTCTTCTGGCATTCGCCTACCTCCAGGCACACGGGTCATGACCACCTCGACCAACGATATTGCTGTCCGCGTCAGGACACTGGCTACACTGCTGAACCGTCACCAATACAAAATGGCCACTGCCGAATCATGTACGGGTGGTCTCGTTGCAGGCGCACTCACTGCGCTTGCCGGCAGCTCGGGCTGGTTTGACCGGGGCTGGGTGACTTATTCGAATGCCGCAAAATCTGAGGCGCTGGGTGTCGAAAACAGTCTCATCGCTACTAAAGGTGCTGTGAGCGAAGACGTTGCGGCCGCCATGGCTAGCGGCGCTCGTGCAGCAGCCAATGTCGACTTCGCACTTGCCGTCACCGGCATCGCAGGCCCTGACGGCGGCTCTCCGGAAAAGCCCGTGGGTACAGTCTGCTTCGGTTGGGCAACACCCAGAGGATTGCACACGGAGACCCGGCACTTCACGGGTGACCGCCAGTCTATCCGCGAGCAATCGGTTGCGCATGCCCTAGAGGGCCTAATCGCATTATTGATAGACGAGCCCCGCTAATCTATTTGATTTTATTATTCACCCCAATAATCCATAAGGACGTTTTCCATGTTTAGGTTCGGCACCCCCAAGTCCAACAGTGCGCTGCGTGTCATGATGCTCGGCTGCGGCGAGCTCGGCAAAGAAGTCATCATCGCCCTGCAACGATTGGGCGTCGAAGTCATCGGCGTGGATCGTTATGCCGATGCCCCAGGCATGCAGGTAGCGCACCGTTCCCACGTGATCAACATGACCGATGGTGTCGCATTAAAACAACTTGTCTTGCAAGAAAAGCCGCACCTGGTCGTTCCCGAAATCGAGGCGATCGCCACGGATATGTTGCTCGAGATCGAACAGGAGAAGCTCGCCGAAGTTATTCCTACCGCCCGCGCAACGCAATTGACGATGAATCGTGAAGGCATCCGCCGATTGGCGGCTGAAAAGCTGGGGCTACCGACCTCACCTTATCGCTTTGCTGATTCACTGGAAGAAATGCAGGCTGCTATCGATGCGATCGGTTACCCGTGCTTCATCAAGCCGGTGATGTCCTCATCAGGCAAAGGCCAATCGATGGTGCGGACACCCGATGAAGTAAAGGACGCATGGGATTATGCTGCCGCCGGTGGTCGCGTAAATCAGGGTCGTGTCATTGTTGAAGGCATGATTGATTTCGACTACGAAATTACCCAACTTACTGTGCGGGCAGTTGGCATATCGAGCCAGGTGGAAACCTTCTTTTGCGACCCAATCGGTCACGTGCAAATGAAAGGCGACTATGTCGAATCCTGGCAACCGATGCCAATGTCGGCCAAAGCCATTGATCGATCCCGAGAGATCGCCAAGGCCGTCACCGACAACCTGGGCGGTCGCGGTATTTTTGGCGTCGAACTGTTTATCAAGGGCGACAATGTCTGGTTCTCCGAAGTCAGCCCACGCCCGCATGACACTGGGTTGGTCACCTTATGCACACAGCGTCAGTCGGAATTTGAACTACACGCGCGTGCAATCCTCGGTTTGCCGGTCGATACGCGTTGTCGCCAACCAGGGGCATCGGCCGTCATTTATGGTGGGTTGGAAGAAGCCGGTATCGCCTTCGAGGGCGTGGCGCATGCACTGCAAGTCGCCGACAGCGATCTACGTCTGTTTGGTAAGCCGGAGAGCTTTACCCGCCGCCGGATGGGCGTTGCGCTGGCTAATGGGCAAGACACAGACGAAGCCCGTGTGCGCGCCAAGGAGTGTGCCAGCCGTATAAAACCGGTTAGCGGCCGATAGCACTCAAGACTCAATTATGAACCTTCGGCCAAACATGCATCTCTGTGCGATCACATTAGCCCTGATCATGCTTACCGCCTGCGCCACTCGGCCTGTGAATCCACCAATTACCGAGGTTCCGCCTGGAAAACTTTATGATTTCCGGCGCTCGGGTAAAACAGAGGCCCAGAAAAAGAACCTCGTCCTGCTATCGTTTTCTGGCGGCGGCACACGAGCCGCCGCGTTCTCCTACGGCGTTCTGGAGGCGATGAAACGTACGGAGTTTGTAAACTCTGCAGGCCACAAGGCCCGAATGCTCGATGAGATTGATGCCATCACCAGTGTGTCTGGTGGGAGCTTCACGGCGCTATCCTATCGGCTCTATGGCGATCGTCTCTTTGATGAATACGAATCGCGTTTTCTTAAGCGCGATGTTCAAAGTGCCTTGGTCTGGCGCGGTCTCAATCCGTTGAACTGGCCAGCCCTTGCTTCAACTGGCTGGGGCCGTTCAGAAATGGCCGCCGATTATTACGATGAGATTCTTTTCGATGGCAAGACCTTCGACGATCTCAAAAAAACCAACGGACCAATCATCGCCGCATCGTCCACCGACATTACCAGCGGTTCAAGAATCCTATTTACATCCACCAACTTCGATATTATCTGCTCGGACCTGGGGTCATTCCGGCTTGCGCGGGCCGCTGCCGCCTCGTCAGCAGTGCCAGTTGTCCTATCACCGCTCACCATTAACAACTATGGCGGCACATGCAACTTGCACATGCCCGAGTGGACCAGGCCATTTCTCGACGCAGAAAACCCGCCGAGGCCTGCTGCCCGTGCGCTGGAACGTATCCGCGAACTCCGTGAACTCCAGAGCGGCCAAGAACCTTATCTTCACCTAGTCGATGGAGCGGTCTCAGATAACCTGGGGGCTCGCGGCATCCTCGATATCATTAATTTACTCGAGGCACTAAAAGAGGCCGGGTACAAGACCCAGCTTGATGATGTGGAACGAATTGTGGTGATTACCGTGAATGCCACGTCTACACCCAAAACAGACTGGGCACAAAATGAAGATGCGCCCAGCACCTTATCCATTATGGTTAAGGCATCTGGCGTGCCAATTGATCGTTATTCTATGGAGCAGATTGACCAGCTAAAGGATATCGAATCCCGTTGGAGCATGATGCGTAAGCTCAAAGAGACGGCGGCGATTAAACGTGTTAGCAGCAATACCACCAACCCGGCCATCAAGTACGTTCGCAACTCGCCCAACATCAAGCTATACGCAATTAATGTGTCATTTTCCGGCATTGCCGATGCAAAAGAGCGCGAGTATTTAAATCAGCTGCCGACATCCTTCGTGTTGGATGACGAAGCAGTCGATCGTCTGCGCGCTGGCGCACAGACGGCACTGATGAACTCACCTGATTTCAAGAAGCTAGTCAAAGACACCGGGGCACAACTCATCGAAACCCCTAGCAAAGCCGCCGTTCAGCAACGCTAGGCACTTCCTCGGTTCAAAGTCTGGCTTTAGACTACGCCAGCCGTGTGCGCCTGCTGATCTGCCCAATAACTCGAGCGCACCATCGGACCACAAGCAGCACCATTAAACCCCATTGCCAGTGCTTCTGTCTCGAAGCGCTTGAAGGTATCGGGATGCACATAGCGCTGCACCGGCAAGTGGTGATTTGATGGTGCGAGATATTGGCCGATCGTCAACAGATCGATATTGTGGGCGCGCATATCCTTGAGCTCTTCGATAATTTCCTCATCGGTCTCACCCAGCCCCACCATCAGACCTGATTTCGTAGGCACGTTCGGGTAGCGTTCTTTAAAAACTTTCAGGAACTTCAACGAGTGTTCATAATCGGCGCCAGGGCGCGCCTGCTTATAGAGTCGCGGCACGGTTTCCAGATTGTGATTCATCACGTCCGGCAAGGCCTGGCCGAAGATGTCCAGCGCCACATCCATACGACCCCTGAAATCCGGTACGAGCACTTCGATCGTCGTCGATGGTGATGCTTCACGCACCGCACGAATGACATCGACAAAATGTTGCGCGCCACCGTCACGCAGGTCATCACGATCGACGCTGGTGATCACCACATAGCGTAGCTTCAGATTGGCCACGGATTCTGCCAGATGACGCGGCTCATCGACATCTGGCGGGAGTGGTTTTCCATGCCCGACATCGCAGAAAGGACAGCGGCGGGTGCAAATGTCACCCAGGATCATGAAGGTCGCCGTACCGCGGCCGAAGCATTCGCCAATGTTGGGGCAGGCCGCTTCTTCGCAAACCGTATGCAACTTCTGCTCACGCAGCATCTTCTTGATTTCGCCAAAGCGCCCAGCATCGTTACCCGCTTTGACGCGGATCCAATCCGGTTTGCGGAGCGCTTCCTGGGGCACGATCTTGATCGGGATCCGTGCCGTCTTGAGTTCACCTTTTTGCTTAACCCCGGCATCAGCCATGGGAGGTCTCCAGTTGTTTTTGTAGTTGAGCCAGCAAGGCCTCGCCAGCCGCGACAGGTGTTAGGTTAACACCCAAGTCACGCAATTGGGTAACTGCCAAACCCTCGTATCCACAGGGGTTAATGGCCAGAAACGGCGACAGATCCATGTCCACGTTCAGGCTGACACCATGGTAGCAGCACCCATTGCGCACACGTAGCCCCAATGCAGCAATCTTGGCTTCCCCGACATAGACGCCGGGCGCGCCCTGCCGTCTCGTCGCAACAACCCCGTATTCAGCCAGCAAATCAATCACGGCCTGTTCGATGCGACTGACCAATTCCCGGACTTTCAGATGACGACGCTGCAAATCGAGTAACAGATAGACCACCACCTGTCCCGGGCCATGGTAGGTAATCTGACCGCCGCGATCAATCGGCACGACTGGCACGCCGATATCGTGGAGCAAATGCTCAGGCTTACCGGCCTGCCCCTGGGTAAATACCGGGGGATGCTCCACCAGCCAAAGCTCATCCGGCGCTGTCTCGCCCGCTGCTCCGGCGCGCGCCAACGTCTGTTCACGCATCGCTTGCCAGGTCGGCTCATAGGGCACCTGACCCAATCGACGAATATGCAAGGTTGGCATCGCGCTTACAGCACGACCTTGACCAGGGAGTGACTCGTCAACGCGCGATAAAGGTCATCAAGCTGCGCTTTTGACTGCGCCTTCACCGTACAGGTGAGACTTACATATTTACCGGAGCTCGACGCACGCATCTCCATATTCTTGCCATCATAATCCGGTGCGAATTTGTGAATAACGCTCAACACTTCCTGCGCCAGATTATCCTGTGCCAGGCCCATGATCTTGAGCGGGAAGTCGCAGGGAAATTCCAACAGGGTTTCTGCGCCACTCCCAACCGGCTCTTTTGGCAATTCCGGGGTTGTCATGAAGTCTCCTTTATAGGATTACTGCGCGCCAGCCACGCGCTCTGGTCGGACAGCGATGTGGGGCTGCCCACCGAGTGCATCACGAATTTTCGTCTGCACCGCCTCGGCTTCGGCACGATTCGTAAACGGCCCCACCTGCACACGATGCCACGGTGACTCGGCATAGACGTGTACTTTGTCTGGTGTCATCCAGTCGAGCTCACGCAACAAGTGGTTGCGCAGCACCTGGGCATTAAATCCATTCTGGAATGCGCCCATCTGCACATAGGTTCCCGGCTTGGGAATCTCTTCGTCATAACGCGTTTTGTCATCGATTCTCGCCTCGTTAGCCGCAAGCGCATCTTTGCTGACGTCCGCGTAAGTCATCCCTGTTGTCCCATCAGGGATGATCAAATCAACACGTACCCGACTGCTACCCTGATCCACATAACCGAGTTTATAAGCAGCTGTAAATGATAGATCGATGACCCGCCCATCATGGAATGGCCCACGGTCATTCACCCGTACAATGACACTCCGATTGTTCTGTAGATTGGTCACCCGCACGTAAGACGGCAGCGGCAGGGTTGGATGAGCCGCCGTCATCGCGAACATGTCGTAAGTGTCACCATTGGAGGTTTTTAAGCCATTGAACTTCGTGCCGTACCAGCTACCAATCCCTTGCTCTGAATAAGGCCGCAACTCGGTCATCGGTGTATAGCTGCGTCCCAGCACCGTATAAGGCCGATTCGCCGCTTTACGCAGCGGCTCAGGGCGTGGTAACGCATTTGGGATCTGGTCAATGTTTTCCGGAATCTGGGCTGGCAACCCGTCGTCCTTGTAGAAGCCGCCACCCTTACGCGCATAGGGTTTCATCACGTAACCGCCGCTCGTCGATCCACTGGCTACTGGTTTGCGAGTTCCGGTACTTGAACATCCTGTCAGCAGGCTTGCGCTCAGGATTAAGCACAACGGTAAACTGAAGACAAAGCGCGCATGCATCAACGATTCGTCCGGTGCGTTTCAATGCTCATGAGGATACCGAGCCCGGTGCAAAGTGTCACCAGTGCCGTACCGCCATAGCTGATGAACGGGAGCGGTACGCCGACCACCGGCAGAATCCCCGACACCATCCCCATATTCACGAAGGCGTAAGTAAAAAAGCCCATGGCGATCGCACCGGCCAGCAGGCGGTTAAATGTCGTGCTTGCGCGCAATGAGATCCGCAGACTACGCTCGATCAGAAATCCATAGAGCACTACCAGAATAAGATTGCCGATCAGACCCCATTCCTCGGCAAAGACGGCAAAAATAAAATCCGTATGCTTTTCTGGAATGAACTCCAACTGCCCCTGCGTGCCACTCATGTAGCCCTTACCGATGACCCCGCCGGATCCAATCGCAATGGTTGACTGGATGATGTGATAGCCGGAGCCCAACGGGTCGCTGGTCGGATCGATCAACGTGAGGATGCGCTTCTGCTGGTAATCATGAAGAAAATGCCAGGCGAACGGCGCCACAGCTACCGCAGCAGCCGTCAAGCCACCAATGACCCACCACGACAACCCCGCCAGGAAGATGACATAGAACCCAGCTGAGAAAACCAGAATCGCCGTGCCCAAATCAGGTTGCTTGGCAATCAGCGCCGAGGGCACCACTAGAATAAGCAACGCACCGAGATATTTGGTAAACCAGCGTCGATTCTCAAAGTGGTGGAAATACCAGGCCATCGCCAATGGCATCGCTATTTTCATGATTTCAGAAGGCTGGATGCGGGTAAAGCCAAGCGACAACCAGCGTTTAGCGCCGTTTACTTTGACGCCGAATAACATGACCAGCACAAGTAACACGAAGCCGAACAGATACATCGGCCAGGCGAGCTGCATTAGACGCTGCGGTGGGATGCGCGCCACCACAAACATCAACGTCAACGCAGCCGCCATATTCAAAAACTGTGACGGCATCCGCTCCTGACCGGACCAGGTCGCCGAAAACACTGTCAGCAGCCCAACGAGCATGAGCAGCCCTGTAATCTTCAGCAAAGGCAGATCGACGTGCTCCAGCCAAGGGTGCAGCAGGCCACGCCATTTGATGGGGCGACTCATGGGGTTTTCCTCGACGGCAGCGGGTTTTTTGTCGGCAGCATACGCACGAAGGGACCTGTCTGCTCCGCCGATGCATTCAATCCACGCATCGCGTCATGTTCATCGTTCTGCGGATCGGCATAGAGTGCCACATCACGATACACCGGTTCCGGCTCGCCCGGCGCATCCGGCGCAGGTCCTTTGGGAATGACACCCAACAAATAATAATCCAGCACCTGCCGCGCAATGGGCGCTGCCGCCTGCGCACCAAAGCCGGCGTTTTCTACAATAATGGCCAGTGCGATCTTGGGTTTTTCGGCCGGTGCATAAGCGATAAATAACGCATGGTCACGCAGAAACTCCTTCGTCCCCCCGTGCGAATAGTTGGCACCGTTCAGACTGAAGACCTGCGCCGTCCCCGTTTTACCGCCTGCCACATACTTGGCACCGGCAAATGCCCGGGCACTGGTTCCTTCTTTGTTCACGCCGACCATTGCGTTACGAATCACATCAATGTGCTCTTGCTTCAGGTTGACCTCGTGTGTTTTTTCCAAGGGAACCATCCGCACCTGCCCGGTTTGCACATCGCTAATACTTCGTACCAGGTGTGGCTTGTAGCCGACACCATTGTTGGCCAAAATAGCCGTTGCCTGCGCCAGCTGCATCATTGTGTAGGAGTTGTACCCCTGACCAATGCCGATCGAGACTGTTTCACCAGCGTACCACTTTTGCTGCTCTGGCCGTTTAAAACGACGTTCTTTCCAGGCTGGTGACGGCAGCACGCCCTTCGATTCACCATCGATATCGATACCGGTCTTGCTACCGAAACCCATGCGGCCCATGAAATCGGCAATGCCATCGATACCCCAGTCGTTGGCCAGAGTGTAGTAATAGGTATCGCACGAGGCCACGATCGATGAATACATATTCACCATACCGTGGCCACCCTTTTTGTCGTCACGAAAGGTATGGTTGCCGAAATTGAAATAGCCCGGGTCGCTGATCGCCTGTTGTGGCGTGCGCTTACCCGCAGTGAGTGCGCCCAGCGCCATGAAAGGCTTGAAGGTCGAGCCCGGCGGATAGGTGCCATAAATAGCACGATTGAGCAGCGGCTTGTTGATGTCGGTATTCAGCACATCCCAGTCGTCGCTACGAATACCGTCAACAAAGAGATTCGGATCATAGGTCGGCATCGAAACCAGCGCGAGGATTTCGCCATTTTCCGGGTCGATTGCGACCAACGCGCCACGACGCTTACCGTAAGCCTGTTCGGCTATTTGTTGTAGCTTGGCGTCAATCGTGAGATTCAGATTGTTGCCGGATATGGGTGGCGTCCGAGAAAGCACGCGAATGCCGCGACCGCCTGCATCTACTTCGACGCTCTCGAAGCCGCTAACGCCATGCATCTCGAACTCATAGCGCTGTTCCAGACCCGTCTTGCCAATATGATCGGTGCCTCGATAATTGGCCGCTTGACCTTCCTCATCAATGCGCTCCAGATCCTTGGTATTGATGCGCCCCATGTAACCGAGCGCATGTGATCCCGTTTCACCCAGCGGATAACTGCGGAACAGGCGGGCCCGAACTTCCACGCCGGGAAATTGGAAACGGTGGGCAGCAAAGCGGGCCACTTCCACTTCGCTCAGGCGCGAACGGATCGGGATCGACTCGAAGGTCTTCGCTTCGCGCAGCAGTTGTTTAAAGCGGCGTTTGTCTTTTCCCTCGATCGTTACCACTTTGGACAGACCCTCGATGGTCTCGTCGATATTACCGGCCAGGCCGGGAACGATTTCCAAGGTGTAGGCCGATGTATTGGTTGCCATCAACACGCCATTACGGTCGAAAATCAGACCGCGGTTCGGCACCACAGGCACCAGTGTTAGGCGGTTGTCTTCGGCACGCGTCTGATAATAGCCATGCTGAACCACCCCTAACCAGAAGAATCGTAACGCGAGGATAAAAAAGGCGACCAGCATGAGCACTGATGCGGTGCCCAAACGCCCCCGAAAGCGTTTGCCGGCGTCCTGATCATCAAAGTAAGACATGCGTTCAGATGGGACGTTCGTAGTCCCGATCCTTCGTCAGGAACTGGGGCAGCATCAACACATAAGTTGCTGGCAACCAGATCAAGCCGGTAATGAGCGGCCGCAGCAGATAGCTGTAGCCCGGAAATTCATCGCCAGCGAACCAGCGCACCAATACCTCAAGCAACGCGCCGGCAAAAAGAATCGGAATAACGTGCATCACCTGTTGCTTGAGTGGCAACCAGAGAATGCGCGCCGACAGCACACGTCCGGCATACGAGATCAACACGTAGGCCAGCGCATGCTGGCCCATGAGGCTGCCATCGACAACGTCCATCAGCAGGCCCAGCATAAATGCAGTTCCGGTACCAACAACCAGCGGCGCACGAATTGACCAGAACAGCAGGACGAGCATGACCCATTCCGGATAGAGCGGCCAGAACGATGTCGGCAACAGATTCAGCATAAAGGCGAGGATCAGCGTTAAGCGAATGAAGCCGGGACTTGCCGGGCGCAACAGACGGGAAGACTGGAAATTGATCTGCATTACTGTGGCTTGCGTTTCTTATTGCTGATGGTTGTCGTCTGCTGGTCAGTCTTGCGATCTAGGCTTTCTGGACGTTCGTTCGGCAACGTCACAGGCTCTAGCAGCAAGACCTCGCCATAGCGTCCCATGCCTGCGGCAGGCGTTAGGATAAAGCGGGAGAAAATACCGTTTGCATCACTCTCCAGGCTCTCGACTTTGCCAACCCGCAAACCACGTGGATAGATGCCATCAATACCCGAGGTTACAATCCAATCACCTACCTGCACGTCGGCATTCGAGGACATGTAGCGCATTTCCAGACGACCATCGCCGGTGCCGAACACGACCGTACGCAAACCGTTACGCACTACTTGTGCAGGGATAGACTGGTTACGATCGGTCAGCAATGTCACTTCGGCATAATCCGACGCCACCCGGGTGACCTGCCCAACAACACCTTGGTCGTCGACGACGGGTTGGCCTTCGATCACGCCTTGGCCAGTACCGCGATCAAGAATGACCCGTCGATTGAATGGATCCCGAGCGCTATAAAGAATACTTGCCGGCTGCACCCGCGTGCCCAGCTGGCGACGCGTCTCCAGCAATTTTCGCAAAAATTGATTCTCGGCCTCCAGCACTTCCAATCGTTGTGTTTTTTCGGCATCGATCAGACGTGCCTGGCGCAATATGGCGTTATCGCGACGTGCTTGATCGAGTGTCACCGCATATTGATCCACCGTCGTGAGTGCGATCACTGGCCACTGAATCACTTTTTTTAGCGGCGACACCACCGTGGTCACCACGCTGCGTAACGGTTCAAGATAGCGGAATCGATCGTCTAGAACCAGCAACGAAATCGAGGTACAGGCGTACAGAATCAACAGAGCCAGCGGTGCTGGTCCTTGCTTGAATAACGGCGGAGGCTGCTGTTCGAATCCGGGCATTGACGACGCCCCGTCCGATTACTCGGACGCGAAGATGTTGCCGAGCTTGTCCATCTTCTCCAGCGCGATGCCACAACCACGCACCACACAGGTCAGCGGATCTTCAGCCACCATCACCGGTAGGCCGGTTTCTTCGCGCAGTAGGCGATCCAGATCACGCAGCAACGCGCCGCCGCCCGTCAAAACCAGGCCACGTTCGGCAATATCGGCGCCCAGTTCCGGCGGCGTTTGCTCCAGTGCCTGCTTCACGGCCGTCACGATCTGATTGGTTGGCTCCGACAGCGCTTCCAGAATTTCATTCGAGGTGATCGTAAAGGTTCGCGGAATGCCTTCGGCCAGATTGCGCCCCTTCACTTCCATTTCCAGGACTTCTACCCCCGGGAACGCAGTACCAATTTTCTTCTTGATATTCTCGGCAGTCGTATCGCCAATCAGCATGCCAAAGTTTCGGCGGATGTAATTAATGATCGCTTCATCAAACTTGTCGCCGCCCACACGCACCGATGTCGAGTACACCAGGCCACCGAGCGAAATCACCCCCACCTCGGTCGTACCACCACCGATATCGACAACCATCGAACCCGTTGCATCGGAAACTGGTAAGTCGGCGCCAATGGCCGCTGCCATCGGCTCTTCAATCAGATAGACCTGCGATGCGCCGGCACCCAGCGCCGATTCGCGAATTGCTCGGCGCTCAACCTGCGTCGAACCACACGGTACGCAAATAATAATGCGCGGTGCCGGCGCAAACATACGCACGTCGTGCACCCGCTTGATAAATTGCTTGAGCATTTGTTCAGTAATCGTAAAGTCGGCGATCACACCATCTTTCATGGGGCGAATCGCATTGATACTGCCCGGCGTACGGCCCAGCATCATCTTGGCTTCTTTGCCAACGGCTTCGATACTTTTGCGTGCATTCGGTCCACCATCGGTACGAATCGCAACCACTGAAGGCTCATCCAGAACGATCCCTTTGCCGCGCGCATAAATCAGCGTATTGGCCGTACCCAGGTCGATTGCCAGGTCGTTGGAAAACATTCCGCGAAACAGTCCGAACATGATGAAACTCCAAAATTCAAAAATAGGTATGCAGGGCGCGCCGAAGTCGACAAAAGGCGATTTTTCGCGCTGCGCCGCAACGGATGGCATTTGCCCAGAGACAAGCCCTCGGCCAAACCGCGTATAATACCGCAAATTCAAGGGGATATTTGGTGCCGACCCAGCAACAACCCGATGGCATGGAGGAAAATATCTGATGCCACACTCCAGAAGTTGAGTTTTGGCGTTTTAACCGACGTTCCCCTGTTTTTACCGATTTTCAACTTGATTTCTGCTTATTTGCTACCGCAAGTTATGGCTTTTACCCCTGAAGACGTACAACGACTGGCCAAACTGGCCCGGATCGAACTCGGTCCGGAGCAGGTCAACGCCACACTCGGCCACCTCGACAACATTTTCGGCATGATCGCCGAGTTGCGCCAGATCGATACCGGCGGCATCCCTCCTATGGCGCACGCCTGCGATGTCGGCCAACGCCTGCGTGACGATCTGGTGACCGATGGCAGCATCGAGCAGCGAGACCGCTGCCTGGCGCTGGCACCCGAATCGGAAGCCGGCCTCTACCTCGTGCCGAAGGTGATCGAATGATTCACGCCAGCCTTAAGGAGCTCGCCAGTGCACTCGAAACCAAACAGGTTTCCAGCCTGGAACTGACCGATCTGTTCCTCGGTCGCATCGCCCAGCACAACCCGACGATCAACGCCTTCGTTACCATCGACGCAGAAAAGTCCCGCGCCGCGGCCAAAGCCGCCGATGCCGCCCGCGCGGCAGGTAAAGCAGGCCCGCTCACCGGCGTACCGATTGCCCACAAAGACATCTTCTGCCAGGACGGATGGCGCACCACTTGTGGTTCGCGCATGCTGGAGGACTTCATCGCACCCTATAACGCCACTGTCGTTGAGCGCTGCAACCAGGCTGGTCTGGTCTCGCTGGGCAAACTCAACATGGACGAGTTCGCCATGGGCTCGTCGAATGAAACCTCATACTACGGGCCCGTGCGCAACCCGTGGGATACCCAACGCGTACCCGGCGGTTCATCGGGTGGCTCGGCTGCAGCAGTGGCCGCGCGCTTGGCACCAGCCGTCACCGGCACCGATACCGGTGGTTCGATTCGCCAGCCAGCCGCGCTGTGCGGCCTCACCGGCCTCAAACCGTCATACGGCACCGTCTCGCGCTGGGGCATGATCGCCTTTGCGTCGTCGCTCGATCAGGCCGGTCCGATGGCGCATTCCGCTGAAGACTGCGCCCTGTTGCTCAACGCCTTTGCCGGTTTTGATGCGAAGGATTCCACCAGCCTCGAACGTGACAACGAAGACTACACACGTTCACTAGCCCAACCGCTCAAGGGGCTGCGCATTGGTCTACCCAAAGAATTCTTCAATGCCGACGGCGATGCCGCCACCATGGCCGCCATCGATGCCGCACTTGGCGAATACCGCAAGCTTGGTGCCGAAACGATTGAAGTTTCGTTGCCATCCATTGGCCAATCGGTATCGGCCTACTACGTGATCGCCCCGGCTGAAGCCAGCTCGAACCTCTCGCGTTTCGACGGTGTGCGTTATGGCTATCGCGCATCCGAATACAGCGACCTCAACGACATGTACGCCAAGTCGCGCGCCCAGGGTTTCGGCGAAGAAGTAAAACGCCGCATCCTCATTGGCACCTACGTGCTGTCACACGGTTACTACGATGCTTATTATTTGCAGGCGCAGCGCATTCGCCGTCTGATCGCCAACGATTTCGACGCAGCCTTCAAGCAGTGCGACGTCATCGCCAGCCCCACCACACCGGGCACGGCCTTCAAGTTCGGCGAGAAGTCGGGCGACCCCGTGCAGATGTACCTGTCGGACATCTATACCATCGGCGTCAACTTGGCCGGCATCCCCGCGCTGTCGCACCCGTGCGGTGAAATCAACGGCCTGCCTGTCGGCATGCAGCTAATCGGCCCGTACTTCAGCGAGCACCGCCTGCTCAACGCCACCCACCAGTATCAGCAAGCCACCGACTGGCATCGCCGCACGCCGGCTGCCTTCGCTTAAGCCAAAGACCGCAGAGAGAGACACATGACCTGGGAAGTCGTCATCGGCATGGAAACCCATGCCCAGCTCGCCACCAACGCCAAAATCTTTTCGGGCGCGTCCACCGCTTTCGGCGCACAACCGAACGCACAGACCAGCCTCGTCGATCTGGCCATGCCGGGCGTGCTGCCAGTGCTCAACCGCGAAGCGGTCTCATGCGCTATTCGTTTCGGGCTCGCCGTCGGCGCCAAAATTGATCAGCGCTCCATCTTCGCGCGCAAGAACTATTTCTATCCGGATCTACCCAAGGGCTACCAGATCAGCCAATTTGAAAATCCGGTCGTCGACGGCGGCAGCATCACGCTTCAGCTCGGCCAGAGCGATGGCGCCACAGAAAAGATCGTCAAACTGACGCGCGCCCACCTGGAAGAAGACGCCGGCAAATCGCTGCACGAAGACTTCCACGGCCGCACCGGCGTCGACCTCAACCGTGCCGGCACGCCACTGCTGGAAATCGTGTCCGAACCCGACATGCGTTCATCGGCCGAAGCCGTTGCTTACGCCCGCGCGCTGCATAGCCTCGTGCGCTGGATCGGCATCTGCGACGGCAACATGCAGGAAGGCTCCTTCCGCTGCGATGCCAATGTCTCGGTGCGCAAACCCGGTCAGCCTTTCGGCACACGCCGCGAAATCAAGAACCTCAACTCCTTCCGCTTCCTGCAACAAGCCATCGACTACGAAGTGCAGTGGCAGATCAACGAACTGGAAGAGGGCCGCGCCATTCAGCAGGCCACCGTGTTGTTCGACCCGGACACCGGTGAAACTCGTGCCATGCGCACCAAAGAAGACGCGATGGATTATCGCTACTTCCCCGATCCCGATCTGCTCCCCGTGATCATCAGCGACGACTGGATCGACCGCGTACGCGGTGAAATGCCAGAACTCCCCGAAGCCATGCGTACCCGCTTCGAAGCGCTCGGCCTCTCGACCTACGACGCAGCCGCCGTCACCGCCTCGCTGGAGATTGCCCGTTACTTCGAGGGCACCCTCAAGGTGGCCGGCAACGCGCAAGCCAAACAAGCCGCCAACTGGATCATGGGTGATTTATCAGCACGCCTAAACCGCGAAGGGCTCGACATCGTCGCGGCCCCGGTAAGCGCCGAGCAACTGGGCGGCCTCATCTCCCGCATCGCCGACCAGACCATCTCCAACGCCATCGGCAAAAAAGTCTTCGATGCGCTATGGCAAGGTCAGGGTACCAGCGCTGACGAAATCATTGAGGCGCAGGGTCTCAAGCAGATCACCGACACCGGCGCCATCGAAGCGCTGGTCGATGAAGTCATCGCCGCCAACCCGGGTAACGTCGCCGAATACAAAGCCGGCAAAGAGAAAGCACTCAACGCGCTAGTCGGTCAGATCATGAAGGCCGCCAAGGGCAAGGCGAATCCGCAACAGGTGAATGATTTGCTGCGGAAGAAGTTAAGCTAATTCCGTGTAGCTCAAAATAAAAAGCCGTTCGATTGAACGGCTTTTTATTTGGCGCTCGAAGAGAGTTAAACCCCGTATTGCTGGCGATAAGCCGCTACAGCTGGCCGATGGCTGGCCAAGTCGGTGTTGTCTTTGAGGAAGTCGAGCAGATCGGCGAGGTTGGCGATGGCGATGACCGGGATGCCATAAGACGCTGAGACTTCCTGCACAGCCGATAGTTCGCCCGTACCGCGCTCCATGCGGTCCAGCGCAATAAGAACGCCAGCAGGCGTGGCGCCCTGGTTGCGGATCAGTTCGACCGATTCACGCACCGAAGTACCGGCGGAAATCACATCATCGACGATGAGGACCCGACCCTTGAGCGGCGCACCGACAATCGTGCCGCCTTCGCCGTGATCTTTGGCTTCTTTACGATTGAAGGCATACGGAAAGTTATGACTCTGCTGCGCCAGCACGACCGAGATAGCGGCAACGAGCGGTATACCCTTGTAGGCGGGGCCAAAAAGCATGTCGAACTGGAGGCCGGATTCCAGCAAGCGGCCCGCATAAAACTCGGACAGTTTAGCCAACGCAGCGCCGTCCTGGAACAGGCCAGAGTTGAAGAAGTAGGGTGAGAGGCGACCAGCCTTGGTTTTAAACTCGCCAAAGCGCAGGACGTTCTGATCGAGGGCGAAACGGATGAAATCGTGGCTCAGCGATGACATGAAAATCTTTCATGGGGTGACAATGGAAACTGGTGCATTATCTCAAGACATTGCCCTGGAACGAAATCAACGCCATGACCCCGCCGTTCACCAATGACAGCGCCACGCGCTTATTGAGCGCCATGTTCGACGCGGCCGTAGCCAGCGCCCAGCCTGATCTACGGGTGCCGCTATTTCTGCCGAAAACACCGCCCAAGGGTCGGCTGATTGTGATTGGTGCCGGAAAGGCCTCGGCGGCGATGGCGCGTGCAGTCGAAACGCATTGGCTAGGAGCGCTGTCGGGACTAGTTGTCACCCGCTACGGCTATGAAGAGCCCTGTGAGCATATCGAGATTCTGTCAGCTGCGCACCCGGTACCCGATGATGCTGGCCACCTGGCGGCGCAGCGGATTCTGGACATGGTGAGTGACCTGAGCCCTGATGATGTCGTGCTTTGTCTGATCTCGGGCGGCGGTTCGGCACTGTTAGCACTCCCTGCCGACGGACTGACACTGGAGGTTAAACAGCGCATCAACCGGGAACTGTTACGCTCGGGCGCCACGATTCGCGAGGTAAACTGCGTGCGCCGCCATTTATCACGGATCAAAGGCGGGCGTCTTGCCGCAGCTTGTTATCCGGCACAGGTCATCAACTTGTTGATCTCGGATGTGCCGGGTGACGATCCAGCAGACATTGCTTCAGGGCCCACGGTCGGTGACCCGACGACCTGTACTGATGCGCTGTCGATTATTGATCGCTACCAAATTACCATTCCTGAGGCCATTCGTATACGGCTGCTCGATGGCGCCCTGGAATCCGTGAAACCCGACGACCAACGACTGGCGCGCGTAACCACACACATGATCGCGACACCTTATCAGTCATTACAAGCGGCAGCGGATGTGTCGCTCAAGGCGGGGATTGCCACGTACGTTATGGGAGATGCCATTGAGGGCGAAGCCAAAGATGTCGGCACCACCTTTGCCGGGCTGACCAGGCAGATCCTGGCGCACAATGCGCCATTTCAACGGCCCTGCATACTGCTCTCCGGCGGCGAAACCACTGTCACGGTGCGCGAAGATTGCTCAGGCAAAGGCGGCCGCAACGTGGAGTTTCTGTTGGCGCTGGGCATCGCACTACAGGGTGCCCACGGCGTTTATGCCTTAGCGGCTGATACGGATGGTGTGGACGGGTTAGAAGAAATCGCTGGCGCGGTTTTAACGCCAGATACATTGCAACGCGCCTGGGCGGCTGGGATTTTGCCACGCGCAGCGTTGGACAATCACGACACGCACACCTTCTTCGGGAAACTCGATCAGTCGCTCATTACAGGTCCGACTAAAACCAACGTCAATGATTTCCGGGCTATCTTGATCACTTAGCTGATGACCTGATCAGATCATACGGTCGATGAGTTCGATCCAATGACGAACCGGCACATCGGTTCCCGATTGTAGATGACTGATGCAGCCCACGTTGCCCGAAACGATTTCCTGCGGTTCGGTCTTTGCAATGTTGGCAAGCTTGCGGTCACGCAGTTCCTGTGACAGCGCTGCCTGCAGGATTGAATAGGTGCCAGCTGAGCCACAGCACAGATGGCTATCCTGACATAGACGCACGGTGACGCCGAGACTGCCCAACAACGCCTCGACAGCGCCACGGATCTTCTGGCCGTGCTGCAGGGTACAGGGCGGATGATAGGTCACGCGTTCGGGAATGCCGCCCGCACGTTTCTGGTGGGCGAGCGCCTCGATCTCGCCAGTGAAGGTCGGTAGAATCTCGCTGACATCTTTGGCCATGGCCGAGATGCGTCTGGATTTCTCGGCATACGCCGGGTCATTCGCCAGGATCTCGGCGTAGTCTTTGATCATGACACCACAGCCCGAGGCATTGATGACGATGGTATCGACACCTTTCTCGACATACGGCCACCAGGCATCGATATTGCGTTTCATCTGCGCTTCGGCACCATGATGGTCACTTAAATGCTGACGAATCGCGCCACAGCATTCGGCTGACGAGGCCGTGACTAGCTCGACGCCAAGCTTGTCAAACACGCGCGCGGTAGCAGCATCGACATTGGGCATCATCGATGGTTGCACACAACCTTGGTGCAGCAGCATTTGGCGCGTTGATTTGGTCGCGGGCCATTCGCCAGCCGGTTGTGGCGTCTGTACTTTTTTCCGCAGGGCGGCCGGGAACACGGGGCGTACAAAGCGGGCGATACCAAACAAGAAAGCAAATACGTTACGACGGCTCAGTGTTTCGCGCATCGCCCAGCGCATGAATCGTTGTGACATTGGACGCATGACGCGCTCGTCGACGTAACGACGGCCGATATCTACCAGACGACCATAGCGTACGCCCGACGGGCAGGTGGATTCGCAGTTACGACACGTGAGACAACGATCAAGATGGGTCTGGGTCTTTGTCGTTACTGGCGCACCCTCGACCATCTCCTTCATCAGGTAGATGCGGCCGCGCGGGCCATCGAGTTCGTCGCCGAGAATCTGATAGGTCGGACAGGTGGCCGTGCAGAAACCACAATGAACACACTTGTTAACGATGGATTTGAATGAACTAATATCGTCATCGTTTTGAAATTCAGGAACAATCTTGATTTGCATCGTAAGACCTCAGAGACCCTGATAGAGACGGCCAGGGTTGAAGATCCCCTGCGGATCGAAGGTCTGCTTCAAACGACGGTGAATTGCCATCAGCGCGGCGGATGGTTGCGCAAAGGTTTCGCCGCCGCCGTGCTGGTTGTTGAAACGAACGGCATGGCCACCAAGTTCATGAGCGACTGCTCGCACGGCATCGCCTCTGGCGTCGCTCCAAAGCCAGCGTTGGCCACCACCCCATTCGATCAGCTGATGCGTCGCACCCTGCAGTCGGTTAGCGGCAATGCTTGGCGCGATGGCCGGAAGCGATAGCCGCCAAAGCGTCTGATTCGTATTCATCTCATGCGTATCGCAGAAGAACGGATGCGTCTGATCGCGCAAGCTATCCCAGAATATTTTGGCACCCGGGACGTCCAGCACCACACCGCGCATCTGATGAATGGCCGAGTCGACCGCCGCGCGTGCACCGCTCAAACGGATGTGCAAGATGCCAGCTTCCCAGGCACTAGCAGTCAGTGGCAGTGGCTTGCCTGACCACTCATTAACGCGGCGAATCGCCTCTGCTTCAGACAATTCAAACCGGAGCGTTGCCGTTGCCACGGGAACTGGCAACACTTTGATCGACACCTGCGAAATGAGGCCGAGAATGCCCAATGAACCCGTCATCAGTCGGGACACATCATAACCGGCGACATTTTTCATCACCTGTCCACCAAACTTGAGCACATCTCCCTTGCCATCGATCACATGCATACCGAGAACAAAATCGCGCACACCGCCAACAAAGGGGCGGCCAGGGCCCGACAATGCGGTAGCGATGACACCGCCCAGTGTTGACTCAGGCGCATAACGCGGCGGTTCAAACGGTAACATCTGGCCACGCTCGGCTAGCGCAGCTTCAATATCAGCCAGGGTCATACCCGCACGAGCGGTGAGTACCAGCTCAGCCGGATCGTATTCGACAATACCGGTATGCCCTGTGGTGGCGAGCTGGCGCTGGGCGACCACCTGGTTGCCGTACCAACGTTTGCTCCCAGAGCCCTCGATGTTGAGCAGGCATTTTGCAGCCGCCGCATCGCGGATCTGTGCGACAAAGTCGTTCGTTAAATCAGCCATAGAAGCAGCTCGTAACCTTAGAAGCGCGGCAAATCAGCGTGCGGCATCTGGCCACGGTGCACGTGCATACGACCATATTCAGCGCAGCGATGCAGCGTGGGAATGACCTTGTCCGGGTTCAGTAATCTGGCCGGATCGAAGGCCGCCTTGACGCCGAAGAATGCGTCACGCTCTTTCTCGTCGAACTGCACGCACATGGTGTTGATCTTTTCGATGCCAACGCCGTGCTCACCGGTCACCGTGCCGCCGAGGGCCACACAGGCTTCAAGAATTTCGTTGCCGAAATCTTCGGCACGGCGCCACTGATCCTCGTCAGAACCATCGAACAGAATCAGCGGGTGCATGTTGCCATCACCGGCATGAAAGACGTTCATACAGCGCAAGCCGTAACGCGCCTCCATTTCCTTGATCTGATTGAGCAACGTCGCGATGTGTTTTTTCGGGATTGTGCCGTCCATACAGTAGTAGTCTGGCGAAATGCGGCCGGCTGCGGGAAAAGCGTTCTTGCGGCCGCTCCAGAATTTCATACGCTCGGCTTCGCTCTCGGATACCTGAATGCGGATGGCGCCAGAGTGACGCAATACGTCGCTCATGCGTGAGATTTCTTCCTCGACTTCTTCGGGCGTGCCGTCCGATTCACAGAGCAGAATCGCTTCAGCATTGAGGTCATAACCGGCTTGCACAAATTCTTCCACTGCGCGCGTCGCTGGCTTGTCCATCATCTCCAGCCCTGCTGGTATCAAACCAGCGGCGATGACATCAGCCACGGCATGACCTGCTTTGGTCATATCGTCGAAACTGGCCATGATGACGCGTGCCACGGGCGGCTTGGGTATCAGACGGACGGTGACTTCTGTGACGACCGCCAGCATGCCCTCACTACCAATCATCACGCCAAGAAGATCCAACCCTGGTGCATCAAGCGCTTCTGTGCCGAATTCGACGATCTCACCATCCATCAGTACGGCACGTACCCGGATGACATTATTCACGGTGAGGCCATATTTCAAACAGTGCACGCCGCCGGAGTTTTCAGCCACGTTTCCGCCAATCGAACAGGCAATCTGGCTGGATGGATCCGGCGCGTAATACAAGTCATAAGGAGCGGCCGCATCGGAGATCGCGAGATTGCGAACCCCAGGTTGCAACACTGCACGACGGCTAAGCGAGTCTATATCGAGAATCTTGTTGAGTTTGGCGGTCGAAAGCACGATACCTTCAGCCATCGGCATGGCACCACCCGACAGACCGGTTCCTGCACCACGCGGCACGACCGGAACACCGAATGCATTACATGCGTTGAGCACCGCTTGCACCTGAGCTTCGTTCTCAGGCAATGCCACCGCGATGGGCAGTGTGCGATAAGCTGCCAGGCCATCACATTCGTAGGGGGCGGTGTCTTCCTTCTGCCAGAGAAGATTGGCAGAAGGAAGAACCTGGGCGAGCGCCGCAATCAGACGCTGATGTTGTGCGCTCATGGTTATCGACCTATAACACCATCAGGCTGAACGGCCACACGTAGGCCTGCAGCATGACGAGCACGCCAACCAAACAAGCCAGCGCGAGCGAGTGAAAGAATACGTAACGCAGGATGTCGCCTTCGTGGTTAAACCAGCGTGTTGCTGTCGAAGCAACGACGATGGATTGAGCATCAATCATTTTACCCATGACGCCCCCCGAGCTGTTAGCTGCGCCCATCAGATTGACACTAACGCCCACCTGCTCAGCCGCCACCTTCTGCATGCCACCGAACAACACGTTTGAAGCCGTATCCGAGCCGGTGAGTGCAACACCCAACCAGCCCATCAACGTTCCAAAGAACGGGTAGAGCACACCAGTTGCTGCAAAAGCCAGACCCAGGGTCGTATCCAGACCCGAGTATCGTGTCAGCGTCCCCAGCGCCAGCATGACGGCGATAGTAAACAACGAGTAGCGTACCAACCAGAAGGTTTTAACGTAGCTCTTTACCAATTGGAACGGGTTGTACTTCATGACCAGGCCGCCAATGATCGATGCGATCAGGATGCCCGTACCCGTGGCTGACAGCAGATTAAAGACATAAACGGCGCCTTCTTTGGTTGGCGCTTTAACTACCGGCGGAATCTTTTCAACCAGTTGATGCAGACCGTCAATCGGAAGCTTCGGCATGTAGATACTATTGAGCCATTCTTTCATGGCCGGTTGTCCCCAAATAAAGACCATGACGGTCAGAATAATCCAGGGCATCCAAGCACGAACGACCACGCCTCGCGGATGCTTAGTCAATGCCACCGGCTCTTTGGCCTCCCCACCATCATGTTCGTGACCACGCAGCTTTACCGAGGTCCACACAGTCTTCGGCTTCCAGACCTTCATAAATAGCACCAGGCAAGTCATCGACACCAGGGCAGCAATCACGTCAACCAGCTCGGGTCCGATGTAGTTCGATACGAGAAACTGTGGAATCGCAAAACTCAAACCCGTGACGAGAATGGCTGGCCAGATTTCCATCATGCCCTTGCGGCCGGCAAAGGCCCAAATCAACCAGAACGGCACGATCAGCGAGAAGAACGGGAGCTGACGGCCCACCATGGCCGACACGGCCATGACATCATAGCCGTGCACCTTGGCTAGTGTGATAATCGGGGTGCCCAATGCGCCATAGGCCACCGGCGCCGTGTTGGCGATCAGCGACAGGCCCGAAGCGGCGAGCGGTGAAAAACCCAGACCGATCAGAATCGCGGCCGTCACTGCCACTGGTGTCCCAAAGCCCGAAGCCCCTTCAAAGAAAGCACCAAAAGCAAAGGCGATCAGCAGCAGTTGCAAACGACGATCTTCGGTAATACCCGCGATCGAATCCTGCAGCACCTTGAACGAACCATTTTGTGCAGTCAGTTGTTGCAGAAAAATGATGTTGAGAACAATCCAGCCAATCGGCAACAAACCGATCATTGCACCAAGTAACGAGGCTTTGGTCGCCATCTCCAGTGGCATGCCATAGACCCCGACGGCGATCAGAATCGCACTGATCAAACCAGCCGCCGCCGCTACGTGGGCTTTCATGTGCAAAAAGCCCAGACCAATCAGCATAATGGCAACGGGAATCGCCGCCAACAACGTGGAGAACATCATGTTCCCCATCGGATCGTAGATTTGTTGCCAAACCATGATGTCTCCTTATGGTTGTCTGTTAGGGTCGATCGGCCGCAATGCAGGCACGGACGATTCCGAATCCATTATAGGAACTCTTAAGGAATCCTTACGTGAAAGATTTTTTGGTGGCACATGAATATTACTCATGTCAGTGCTGTGGTGCAGCACTGACATCCCGAACATCACAGGCATTAGCCAGTATTACTCAGACAGCTGCTGCATCTCGGTGGTAAACCACTCGATAAAGGCAGCACACTCCCAGCGCTCCGCAACGCCAGGCTTCCAGCATAGGTAATGATGGTTCGGCGCCGGTAAGACATGCTCCGATAGACGGATCAAACGCCCACTTTCCAGCCAGGCAGCACCGAGACGCGTACGAGCTAGACAAACCCCTAGCCCAGCCGCAGCAGCATCGTAAAGTAGCCCGAGGTCATTAAACTTGGCTGTGGTTTTGAGACGCTGCTTGTCGAGTCGACAATGGTCGAACCAGGTTTCCCATGGCTCCAGCTCACTATGCACCAGTAGTGCGCGCGCGACGATTTCGTCCTGATCGAACCCGGTCAGCGAACCAACTTCATTCAGATAATTGGGGCTACAGGCCGGGGTGACATAATCGGCCATCAGATGCACCGATTCACGATCTTGAAACGGGCCCCGGCCAAAACGCACTTCGAGATCCGTTTCCTGCGACACCACATTAAATAGCGGGATCGACACCTGCAGCACCAGATCGATCTCCGGATACGTATGGCGGAACATCGGCAAGCGTGGCATCAGCACCTGGCGTGAAAACGTCGGGGTCACGGCCAGACGTAACGTCGTTCGCTCCCCCAGCGGGCCCAGCGGTTCTGTCACCTGGAGAATCGCCAATGCTTCACGCACCCGTTTCAGATAAGCCTCGCCTTCCGGCGTAAGACTAAAATCCTTGCGTACAAAGAGCTTGAACTTCAGCTGTTCTTCGATCTGGCGAATCCGGTGACTTACTGCGCTGGGCGTAATGTGCAGATCTTCCGCAACCTGCGTCACATTCCGGTGACGTGCCAGTGCTTCAAAAGCTAGCAGCCCCTGAATATTCGGCACACGGGGAATGTTCACAGCCATCGGCGCTGCCCTATCGATCCGTCAACACTCAGCCTGGCCGGACAGCTTTTCCAGCAGCTTGAGGACAGCGATGGAATCTTCGTCACCCATCCCGGTGCCCACCATCGCTTTATACATCTGCGCGGTCGCCGCAGATGCCGGCAGATACAGCCCAAGCTCGTGCGCCGTCTGCATCACGATATTCATATCTTTCTCATGCATCCAGCTCTTAAAGCCGGGCTTGAAGTTACGGTCGAGCATTCGTTGGCCGTGATTCTCCAGAATCTTCGAGCCGGCGAAACCACCCATCAGCGCTTCGCGAACCCGCGCCGGGTCGACATCGTTTTTCTTGGCAAAGGCCATCGCTTCGGCAACGGCCAGCACGCCAACGCCCGTCAGAATCTGATTCGCAGCCTTGGCTACCTGACCGGCACCCGGGCCGCCAATATAGACTACATTCTTACCCATACAGGCAAACAGCGGTTGCACCAGGTCAAAGGCCTTCTGATCACCGCCGACCATGATCGACAGCGTGCCGGCAATAGCGCCGACTTCACCGCCGGAAACCGGCGCATCAAGGAAGGCTACCCCCTTTGCGGCCAGATCGGCAGCCAAGCTCCTGGCAGCCGCCGGTGGGATCGTGCTCATGTCTACGGCGATCAAGCCAGGATGCGCACTTTGCGCCACACCCTGCGCGCCCAACATGACTTCACGCACATCTGGCGCATCAGCCACCATCGAAAACACGACATCCACCTGCGCAGCTACGGCGGCCGGGCTCTCTGCGCCCTGAGCGCCGGCTTCGAGCACCGGTACCATCGATTCCTGCCGGCGCGCCCAGACCGTGAGCGTGTGACCGCCCTTCATTAGATTCAGCGCCATAGGACGCCCCATGATGCCCAGACCGACAAACCCAACCCGCATCATCATCTCCAGGAGTAATTCGCCGCACGCGCTGCGGCTTGTTGTTCTTGTGACATTCCTTGATATCTCCCGATCAAGCTTCAGGGATAATGGCCAGAGTTTCTCACAGATCAGCCGCCCCCGAATATGCGCATTATTTCCGCCAATCTCAACGGCATCCGATCCGCCTGGAAAAAGGGCTTCGCCCAATGGTTAACATCCCAGCGGGTGGATGCGGTCTGCGTCCAGGAAGTTCGGGCCACGCTGGCCGTCATGGCCAAGGATGGCACCATGGAGAACCCGGCCGGCCTGACCGGCTACTGGCACCTGGCAGAACGGCCTGGCTACAGCGGTGTCGGCATCTGGACAGCCCACACCCCCAAGCGGATTATTCAAGGCATCGGCCACCCGGATTTCGACGCCGAAGGACGTTATCTGGAGCTCGATTTTGGCCCGCTGAGCGTGGTGTCGCTCTATCTGCCCTCGGGCTCCAGTTCGCCCGAGCGACAAACCGCCAAATTTCATTTTATGGAAGAGTTCCTGCCGCGCATGAAAGCGCTGATAGACTCTGGTCGCGAGGTCATCGTCTGCGGCGATTGGAACATCGCTCACAAGGAACAGGATCTCAAAAACTGGAAATCGAACCAGAAGAACTCAGGGTTTTTACCGGAAGAACGTGCCTGGATGACCCGACTATTGGATCAACTCGGCTGGGTCGATGTCTATCGTGCGCTCCATCCAGTGGCAACCAGCGAGTGTTATACCTGGTGGAGCAACCGTGGTCAGGCCTATGCCAATAACGTGGGTTGGCGGATCGACTACCAGATCGCCACCCCAGGCATCGCAGCGAAAGCCACCCAGGCCAGGGTTTACAAAGAAGAAAAGTTTTCTGACCATGCGCCGCTCATCATTGACTACGACATCACACTATGAAGCCATTGCGATTGCACGCACCGCTGGTTAAGCGTAGTCTAGATTTACGAATGCAGTATCAGCATTTCTGAGTACATCACGAAAGGACTTTTATGCCAAACACGACTGTCGCCAAAGACAAACTGGTCGCCGACCTCAAACTGGTTGTCGCGGACACGGAGGAGTTGTTGCGCGCTACTGCAGGTCAAGCCGGCGAGAAAGTGGCCGAACTGCGTGCCCGGCTTGAAAAGCGTCTACAAGAGTCCAAGCTAGCGCTCGGCGATGTACAGGCGCTGGCGACCGAAAAAGCCAAAGCCGCGGCCCACGCGACCGATGAATTCGTCCATGCTGAGCCGTGGAAAGCCATTGGCATCGCCGCCGCCCTTGCGCTCGCTCTGGGCGTTCTGATCGGTCGTCGTTAATTCCATGCGTCTGCTCGATTCGGCGCGGGATCATTTGCGCCAATTGCTCGGGGTGCTGCAAACCCGCCTCGAGCTCGTCGGCCTCGAACTGGCCGATGCGCGGGATCACCTCGTTGCATTACTCGCTTATGCTGCTGCCGCCGTCTTTTTTGGCGGCATCACCGTCGTTGCCGGACTGGTTTGGTTGATCATGGCGTACTGGGAACAGCGTCTCGTGATCATTGGCGGCGCCACGTTACTTTTTGCCGTGCTCGCCATCATTGCTATCTGGCGTGCCAGCCGTCATGCGAAATCGGGCGGGGATATTTTTGCGGATAGCCTGCTGGCGCTGCAAACCGACCGCGCGGCCTTGCGCCCACCACCCGCATCGACCGCGTTCACATCACAAGCTCCGACAAACGACACCAGAAATTATGTCGGCGATTAAGCATCGTGCGCTACAACGCGGGCGATTGCTGGAACGAATTGCCCAGCAACGCGCTGTTATGGCCATCGAACTCGCACCGGTTGCGGACCTCCTAAATACCGCCGATCATGTTGTCGAAGGCACAGAAAAAATCCGGCATTGGATTGGCGAGAATCCGATCATTGCCGGCATTGGTCTCTTGGCTTTATTGATCTGGCGACCCAAAGGCGCACTCAAGCTTGTTAAAAACGGCACGGTGGGGTGGCGCGTTTTCCGGCTAATTCGTCGCCTATTCGCCTAAAACCAACACTTAGTCAGTTACCAGATCCCCAGTTCGATCAGCTGCTTTGTCGCTGCTTCAGCCCAGCCTCGATTCGCTGCTGGCGAAGCCGGACTTGGGTGCAGCACACGACCGATCCGCGGCTGATGTGCACTCGTAGCCAGCGCCCGCTCGGCCTGCGCTTGTGCATAGGCGCCCACACCTACCACCCAGTCCGGCCGTAGAGTCTCCACCAGTTTTCGCAGATGGGCATCGCAAGCATCGACAACGGGTGCCATCTCAACGGCCGGCAATTTATCGGGTGTCACGTTACGGCCTTGATCAAAGAATGCCAGCGGGCAGTAGTTCGCCACAAAATGCTCAGCAAAGAAATTTTCAGGCGATCCGAAGCGTTCACGAAACAAGCCCCACAGTCGACGACCACTAACCTCGGAGCGCTTACATGCCCAGCCTTCAATCGGGCGTTTCGGATTCATCTCTAATGGCTGACGAATCGGCGCATTGATCCGCAACCACTCATGAACAATGGCCACCTCGCCAAATGGCACACCGACCTGCACCATGCCGAAAGGACCCGGATTCATACCCAGAAAAATCACGCGGCGCGGCTGCGGTTGCCCACCCCATAGCTCCAAATACTGGTCATGCGCCGCACCGGCATAATCCAGAGGATTGTAGACGTGTGTGACCGGTGCAGAAAAAGACAGGCCGTTCAATTCGGCGGCCAGCTGACGCGCCGCGTTAATGAGTAATGCCGCAGTCATGCGGCCGCTTCGCGTGTCGTATTTTGGTCATCACTCGACCAAGGTGCCACCTTGAATAGCAGCAGCATGCCCGGAATCGCTAGGCCGGCGCATAGCCAGAAGAAGCCATACCAACCGAGTTGCTCCACCAGCCAACCAGCGGAGGCATTGACCAGCGTACGCGGCACCGCCGCCAGGCTCGTGAACAATGCGAATTGTGTCGCGGTATAAGCGCGATTGGTCGAACGGGCAATGAAAGCGACGAAGGCGGCCGTGCCCAGTCCGACGCCCAGCGCTTCGAAACCGATCACCAGCGCCAGACTCCATAGCTGTGGTGCATCAATTTGCGATTGTGGGCCAATCGCCGCCAGCCAGGCAAAGCCAAAGATCGAGACAACTTGAACCACACCGAACAACCAGAGTGCCCGGTTAATACCCAGCTTGACCATCCACAAGCCGCCGAGTAGGCCACCAATCACCGCCGGCCAAAGCCCGGCATTCTTGGCGACCAGACCAATGTCACTTTTGGCGTAACCCATGTCCAGATAGAACGGTGTGGCCAATGCCGTGCACAATGAGTCACCGAGCTTGTAGCAAAAGATGAATGCCAGCACCATCAGCGCGCTCTTCCAGCCGGCCCGTTGCATGAATTCATGAAAGGGCTCGACCACCGCCTGCTTGAGCGTGCGGGGCGCCAAGTCGTCACCGGCAGGCTCGCGTACCCAGAAGGTACAAACGATTCCAGGCAGCATAAATGCTGCCGTAATCCAGAACACCTCGTTCCAGGGCAGATGGTCTGCCAGAATTAGCGAGACTGACCCGGGTATCAGACCGGCAACACGATATGCGTTGACGAACACCGAATTGCCCAGCCCTAACTCTTCATCGGACAGCAATTCACGACGAAAGGCATCGAGGGCAATATCCTGGGTCGCTGAAAACACCGCAACTAATGCGGCAATCAGCATGATGATGCCGATCTCCGTGTGCGGATCGAGACCGCCCAGCCCGGCAATCGCACCGATCAGCCCTAACTGCGTCACCAGCATCCAGCCCCGACGCCGACCCAGCTTGATAAAGTTCAGCCCATAGCGGTCGAGCAAGGGTGACCAGATGAACTTCCAGGTGTAGGGAAACTGGATCAGCGCAAAGAGGCCAATGGTTTTAAGGTTCACACCACTGGAACGCAACCAAGCCGGCACCAGATTCAGCAGCAGATACAGCGGCAGGCCGGAAGCAAAGCCGATCAAAACGCAGATAGCCATGTGGCGCGTCCACAGGGCGCGCCACATGCTCGGTTTTTTTTCTGATGCAACCGCTGTCATGCGCGACCTAAGCGACAGATCGCCGTGTCGCCGAGAAAGTTGATGTCCTCATGCACTCGGACCCCATTATCAAGCGCGATGATCTCGTGGATCACAATGCCTTGCTCAGCGCATAATGCCTCAAAGTCAGCGATGGTAAAGAAACGTACGTTGGGCGTATCAAACCACTGATAGGGCAGGCTCTCCGAGACCGGCATACGGCCTTTGAGAATCGCCTGACGGTGCGTGTAGTAACCGAAGTTCGGGAACGAGACCACGGCCTCATGGCCAACACGAAGCAGTTCGTTAAGGAGGCCTACGGTATTCTGAATCATCTGGAGCGATAGCGACATGATGACGTGATCAAAGGCACCGTTTTCGAAGCCGGCCAGACCACGCTCCAAGTTGACCTGAATCACATTGACACCAGACTTGATGCATTCCAACACACAGGCCGGATCTTTTTCGATGCCATAACCAATAACCTGCTTCTCGTCCATGAGTCGGCGCAGCAATGTTCCATCGCCGCAACCCAGATCTAACACCCGCTCACCCGGCGCGATCCAGCCCGCGATTGCGTCGAGATCGGCACGTAACGTTGTCAGGTCAAGGCGCACGGGCTTGTTCGATCTGGCGTTCACAGCACCACCTCCTCGAAATAAGTACGCAATACGGCGTGGTATTGCGCATTGTCCAGCAGGAAGGAATCGTGGCCATGCACACTATCGATCTCGGCATAGCTCACACGTCTGCCGTTATGCACCAGCGCCGTCATGATTTCGCGGCTACGCTCCGGCGAGAAGCGCCAGTCGGTGGTAAACGCAACCACTAGAAAATCAGCCTTGGCCTTGGCCAGAGCGGCGTCGAGACTGCCGCCTGTCTGCGCTGCCGGATCGAAATAGTCCAGCGCCTTCGTCGTCAGCAGATACGTGTTGGCATCAAAATAGCCGGAAAACTTTTCGCCCTGATAGCGCAAATAGGACTCGATCTGGAAATCGGTGTCATAGCTGTACTTGAGCGCACCATCTTTAAGCGACCGGCCGAATTTCTCGGCCATCTGATCGTCTGACAGATACGTAATATGTCCGAGCATTCGAGCCAATTTAAGGCCGCGCGCCGGTACCACGCCCTGCTCATAATAGTGACCGCCATGAAAATCGGGGTCAGTCAAAATGGCCTGACGGGCGACTTCGTTAAAGGCAATGTTTTGTGCAGTCAGTTTTGGCGCGGAGGCGATCACAACGGCGTGACGCAACCGGTCCGGGAAAGTCAATGTCCACTGCATGGCTTGCATGCCACCCAGCGACCCGCCAACCACGGCCGCCCAGCATTGCACACCGAGGTGATCGGCCAACCGTGCCTGCGCATCGACCCAATCTTCTACCGTCAGCACGGGAAAATCTGCGCCGTAGAGTTTGCCAGTTTTGGGGCTTACCGTATTCGGGCCACTGGAGCCATAGCAGCCGCCCAGATTATTCACCCCAACGACAAAGAACTTGTTCGTATCCAGCGGCTTACCCGGGCCGATCAGGTTATCCCACCAACCGGTTGTTTCTTCGGGGTTAGAGGCATCGTAATAACCGGCCACATGATGATTGCCGGAAAGCGCATGGCACACCAGTACGGCATTGCTCGCATCGGTATTGAGCGCGCCATAGGTTTCGTAGGCCAGCGAAAACTCTGGCAGCGCAGCGCCACTCTTCAGCGGTAGCGTATCGCTGCACGTAAATGTTTGTGGCCGAACCAGGCCCACCGAGCCGGAAAAAACATCGTTCATGGTGTTCAGATTTAGCGGGCCGGGGTTTCGGCCGAGGTCGAATTCAGGCGACGGATCTGCTCACGGATCTGGGCAGCATCGTCAATGCGCAGGAGCTTGCGCACCATGGGGGCTAATTGTCCTACATCCGAAGTCAAAATCTGCTGTTTGACTTCGAGAATTTGCGAAGGATGCATTGAGAAGTGACGCAAGCCCATGCCCAATAACAATCGTGTTAAGCGTGGGTTACCCGCCATTTCGCCACAGATAGACACCGGCACCCCTGCCTTTTCACCACCCGCCAGTGTGTGTGCCACCAGCATCAACACGGCCGGGTGCAAGCTATCGTACAGGTCAGCCACCTCTTCGTCACCGCGGTCAATGGCCAGCGTGTACTGGGTCAGATCATTGGTGCCAATGGAAACAAAATCCAGACGCTTGAGGAACATATTGAGCGCCAAGGCAGCAGCCGGTATTTCAATCATGCCGCCGAGTTGGACATCCTCACCATAAGCAATGCGACGATCACGCAGTTCTTCGCGGGCACGCGTCAGTGCTGCCTGGGTCGCATCCACCTCCTGCACATTCGAGATCATGGGGATCAGGATGCGCACCGGACCAAAGCGCGCAGCGCGCAGAATAGCGCGCAGCTGGATGCCGAACATCGCAGGCTCAGACAACGACAACCGGATGCCACGGCGGCCCAGTGCCGGGTTTGTCGCACTCCGTGCCTGGTCAAACGTCTTGTCGGCGCCCAGGTCATAGGTACGAATGACCACCGGCTTACCGGCCATGCCCTTCACCACCTTGCGATAGGCCTCATACTGCTCGTCTTCCGAAGGCACTTCACGTCGATTCAGGAACAAAAATTCCGTACGGAAGAGGCCAATGCCATCGGCCCCGTTATCCTTGGCGGCCAGCACGTCATCCGGCAGTTCAATGTTGGCCATCAGATCGATGCGGACATCATCCAGCGTTAGTGACTCGGCTTTTTTCAGGCGCTTGAGCTTGCTGCGCTCCAGCTCGATCTGCGTCTTGCGCAGTCGATACTCTTCCAGCACCCGCTCATCGGGGTTGATGATAATGACACCGCGAAAGCCATCGACGATGAGCAGCTCGTCATCCTTGATCGCTTCACGTGCGCCGCGCAAACCAACGACTGCCGGGATCGCCATGCTGCGTGCCAGAATGGCGGTATGCGACGTAGCGCCGCCCACATCCGTCACAAAGGCGGCGAAGCGATGTTCTTTGAAGCTAATCAGATCCGAGGGCGGTAAATCGTGCGCCACGATGATCTGTTCTTCTTCTTTCACGCCCTTACCGGCCTTGTTGGCCTGGCTGACTTTACCAGCACGTCCCATCAACTCCTTGATGACGCGTTCAACCACCTGTACGACATCTGCTTTGCGTTCGCGCAGATAGGGATCATCGAAAGCATCGAACTGCTGCACCAACGTATCCATCTGCTGCACCAGCGCCCACTCGGCATTACAACCGCGCTCACGGATCAACGCTTTTGGCACATCGACCAGCTCCGGATCTTGAAGAATCAGCGCATGCACATCGATAAAAGCGCGCATCTCGGCGGCCGACTCGGCCATATCATCGCGCAATTCGTCAAGCTCGGCACGCACCCGATCCACAGCCTTTTCAAAACGCGCAACTTCTTTTTCCAGCTGACGCGCTGGCAGCGTAAGGTGCGACACCTCCAGCGTGGCATGCGATAACAGCTGGGCTTTCCCGATAGCAATGCCACCGGAAACGCCCAGGCCGTGCAGGGTAAAACTCATGGATTTATTCGCCTTCGCCGAAATAATCGTTAATCAGACCGACCAGCGCGTTCATGGCCGCTTCAGCATCATCGCCATCGGTTTCCAACGTCACGGTCGTTCCTTTACCTGCCGCCAGCATCATGACGCCCATAATGCTCTTCCCGTTGACGCGACGTCCGTTTCGCTCCAGCCATACATCACAGCTGAAGGTTCCCGCGAGCTGCGTGAACTTGGCCGAAGCGCGCGCATGCAAACCCAGCTTGTTGATGATCTCGACGTCCTGACGGATGGTGGTCATGATATGGCCTTCGTTAAACGAGATGAATTAACCTGCATCATCGGCAGTCATGGCTACGGTGCATTCGGTACCCGCTAACAGGGCTTTTTGTATCAGCGCTGGCAGCAGACGGTCACGATAATTGATGGCGCGCAACACCATCGGTAGGCTGACGCCGGACAGCGCTTCGACCTTGCCCGGCACAATCAATCGCGCTGCGACGCGCGCTGGGGTCGCCCCCAGCAGGTCAGTCAACACCAGGACGCCACCCCCCTGATCCAGCATCGCCAGCAACTCGCGTGCCTTGGCCGCAATTTCTTCGACCGGCTCATCCTGGCCGGCGGATAGAATCGCGACATGCTCTGGCACGTTGCCGCCCAGCACATGGCGCGCGCACTCAAGGAGTGCTTCACCAAGACGGCCATGGGTCAGCAGAAGAATACCTACGGGAATTTTGTTTTGTTCAGTCATGCCAGTTCATTCAATACGCCGGATATCCGGCAGTTTGCCATCATGTGGCATAAATTTCAGCCGGTCCGCCAATGGCGCTGTCACGCCCACCTGGCCCTGGTCGTTCACGCGCAGCACCAACGTCACACCCAGCTGCCGCGCCATTGCCTCCCAGCCAGCCTCACCCGCAATAAAAACCGGCTTGGTCAGCACATCGGAACGCACCCCCGCGTCCGGGCCACCCACGACAATAGTCACCGCCTGGGTACCAGGTGCCGGATACCCGGAGCGGGGATCCAGCAGGTGGGGATAGCGCTTTCCATCCACCTCGAAATACCGCTGATAGTCTCCCGATGTTCCCGTCGCCTCGCCATCGTGCAATTCCAGGGTGGCCAACGGTCCCGCGTTACGCGGGGCTTGAATCGCCACGCGCCATGCTGCGCCATAACGGTTGCCAAGCACCATCACGTTACCGCCGATATTAATGAGTGCGTTATGTATCCCTGCCACCCTCAAAATCACCGCTGCACGATCCAGCGCCTTACCCTTCAGTGACCCCCCAAAATCCAGCGCCACCTGGCGATTGCTACTTCTTACCCAGCCACCCTCGGGACTCTTTTGAATCTGCAGCCGCAAGATCGAGGGATGTGTTTTAAGCCAAGCCGCAATGGCAGTCGCTTCCGGCACATGTTCGGCGTAGCTATCGGCATGAAAGCCCCAGAGCCCAATCAAACGGCCGATTCCGGGGTCGAAGAGACTATCGGACTGCTGCGTGTAGGTTTGCGCCTCCAGCAGCAAATCAGCCATTTCTGCATTCACACGTGCCGGACGTCCCGCCGCCAGGGCATCGTTCAGTTGCGTCAGCTCTGAGGGTTGCCAGGCGTGATAGGTGCGGTGCAAACGATCGAACTCCGCGAGGACCTGGGCCACAGCTGCACGCACTTGCGATTCAGGCAGATCATCAGCGACCTGAACTTCAACCCGCGTCCCAAAAACAAACGACTCGCTGACAATCGGTTTTCTCTCGCCGCAGGCACCCAGCAGGGCCACGATTAGCGTCGCCACAAACCATCGGGCGATCCAGCCAAACGCTGCCATCGGTTCAGATGCCGAAAGGGTCTGTAGCCTCCAGCTCGAAAGCGGCGGCCAGCAACGCCAGCCGTGCGATCACGCCATAGGCGTAGAATCGGTTCGGCGGCGCATCCGGGTTGGCGCTGTAGTCCGGCAGATTACAGCCAGTTTCAAAGGCCAGCGGCACAAAATGCATGCCAGGTGCGTTGAGATTTTCATCTACACCGCGCGCTTCGTGCACGCGATAAAAGCCCCCAACAACAAAACGATCCATCATGTAGACCACAGGTTCTGCCACGGCATCATCAATCGTCTCCAGCGTTGGCACGCCTTCCTGAATAATCACAGAAGATACTTCCATGCCTTCCTTGATGACGCTCATCTTATTACGCTGCTTGCGGTTCAATCCCTTCACTTCGCTGGCATCGCGTACGGTCATCACACCCATCCCGTAAGTGCCGGCATCGGCCTTCACCACCACATAGGGTTCACGATCGATTTCGTGCTCACGATATTTGGCGCGAATACGATCAAGCAATTCATCAACGCGCGTTGCCAGGCACTCTTCGCCGATGCGCTCATGGAAATTAATATCGTCGCAGGTGGCGAAGTAAGGGTTGATAAGCCACCCATCGATACCCACGAGCGCCGCAAAATCGGTGGCAACGCGATCGTAGGCCGCAAAGTGCTGACTCTTTCGACGCATGTGCCAACCCGCGTGAACGGGCGGAATCAATGTCTGGCCCGTCGGGGCTTTCAGTATGTCCGGCACGCCGGCCGACAGATCGTTATTGAGCAGCACGATGCAGGGATCGAACCCATCGACGCCCCAACGCCCGTTGTTCAACTGTAACGGCTCCAGGTGCAGCGTCTGGCCATCATCGAGTTCTAGCGTCATCGGTGCGGTCACTTCCGATGATACGGATCCCAGACGGACATTGAGGCCCGCCTGACGCAGAATGCCAGTCAGCGTCGCCACATTCTTCAGATAAAACTGGTTGCGCGTATGGTTCTCAGGGATCAGCAGCAGATTGCGCGCATCAGGGCAGTACTTTTCGATGGCCGTCTGGATCGCCTGGATACACAGCGGGTAAAACGCCGGATTCAGATTATTGAAGCCACCGGGAAAGAGGTTGGTATCGACGGGCGCCAGTTTGAAACCGGCATTACGCAAGTCAACCGAGGCATAAAACGGCGGTGTGTAATCCTGCCACGCACACCGAAACCACCGCTCAATGGCGGTTGTCTCATCCAGAAAGCGCTGCTCCAGCGCCAGAAGGGGACCGGCAAGCGCCGTTGTCAGATTAGGAACCATGGTACAAGTGTACCGCAGGAAAACCCAGCCGGTGCCGCACCGCAGCGAACCGGCTGGTAGAATGTCGGCTTTAAAAACATCGTCTTAGCAGCCGACACGATCACATCGGGGCGGCCGCCATGCTTTTCTGGATTCGCCATGCTCGTCGCCAATAACATCACCATGCAGTTCGGGGCCAAACCCCTGTTTGAAAATGTCTCGGTTAAATTTGGCGAGGGGTATCGCTATGGCCTGATCGGCGCCAATGGTGCCGGTAAATCGACCTTCATGAAGATTCTAAGTGGTGCTCTCGAACCTTCGGCCGGCAATGTGAGCAAAGACGTCAACGAGCGCATGGCCTATTTGCGACAGGATCAGTTTGCATATGAAGAGCAGCGCGTGCTCGACGTCGTTCTGCAGGGTCACGAAGAAATGTGGGCCTGTATGCAGGAGCGCGATGCCATCTACGTCAATCCGGACGCCACCGAAGACGATTACATGAAGGCGGCTGATCTGGAAGTCAAGTTTGCCGAATACGACGGCTACACCGCCGAAGCGCGCGCAGGCGAACTGTTACTGGGTGTGGGCATCCCCATCGACAAACACAACGGACTGATGCGTGAAGTCGCGCCGGGCTGGAAATTACGTGTGCTGCTGGCGCAAGCGCTGTTCGCTAACCCGGACATCCTGCTGCTGGATGAACCAACCAACAATCTCGACATCAATACTATCCGCTGGCTGGAAGATGTGCTCAATGAGCGCAACGCCACCATGATCATCATCTCCCATGACCGCCACTTCCTGAATCAGGTATGCACGCACATGGCCGATCTGGACTATGGCAAGATCACCACCTACGCCGGCAACTATGACGATTTCATGGAAGCCTCAACGCAGGCACGGGAGCGCCAGGCAAACGCCAACGCCAAGGCCAAGGAACGCATCGCCGAGTTGCAGACTTTTGTCCGCCGCTTCTCAGCAAACGCCTCGAAGGCCAAACAGGCCACCAGCCGCTTGAAATTGATCGATAAGCTCAAGCCGGAAGATGTGAAACCGTCATCGCGCCAGTACCCGTGGATCCGTTTCGAGTACGACGACAAAGACAAGCTGCACCGTCAGGCGGTGGAAATCGAGAACCTCAGCTTTGCTTACCCCGAGAGCGAACTGCTCTTCAAGAATCTATCGCTCACCGTCAACGCGGGCGAGAAGATTGCCATCATCGGTGAAAACGGCGTTGGTAAAACGACACTGCTCAAATTGCTGAATGGCGAACTCACCCCAACCTCCGGCACCATCAAGTGGACAGAAAAAGCCAAGATCGGCTACTTCGCACAGGATCACGCTGCCGACTTTGCCTCTGACGAAAATCTCACCGACTGGATCTCGGGCTACGTGCGTGCCGGCGGTTACGAAGGCTCGGATGTCGACACCCTGATTCGCGGTACCCTCGGTCGACTGCTCTTCTCAGGGGATGACGTCAAAAAACCAGTCAAGGTCATTTCCGGGGGCGAGCAGGGCCGCATGCTCTTCGGCCGTCTAATGCTCTTGCACCCGAACATTCTGCTGATGGATGAACCGTCGAACCACCTGGACATGGAATCGATCGAGTCCCTGAACACCGCGCTCGACCTGTTCAAAGGCACGCTGATCTTTATTTCGCATGATCGCGAGTTCGTTTCCTCACTAGCGACGCGCATCCTCGAGATCAAGACAGATCATACGGTTGTCGACTTCCAGGGCAACTACGAAGACTACCTTACTAGCCAAGGTCTGAACTAAGCTCGTTCAGAGAGCGCAGCAAAACGCTAAGGCTTCGCGTTCTTGGCAGCTTGCTGCGCTTCATAGGCGGCTTTTTCGGCAGCCCGCTGCTGCTCAGCGGCTTCGCGCTTCGCGCGCTTTTCGGCCGCCTTACGGTCACGCTCGGCAGAAGCCGCCTGAATTTCGGCATCCGTCTTCAGCGGCGTGGCCGATTGTTCCGCTTCACGAACCTTGCGCTCCTGATCCACCTGCTTTACCGTTTTGCCCTCATCAATCGCTTTCTTGATGGCGCCATCCGGCGGATTTGGCTGACGTAACTCTTCCGGCGGATTGGCAAGCTGATTGATCAGGCGGCGCTCACGGACCTCACGATCGATCACGGCCGCGCGTGCCTCGAGCTCGCGCGCTTTTTCGCGTTGCTGGTAACGCCGCTCTTTGGCGCGATCGATACACCAGTTCACCAGAATCTTGCTATAGCAGTTCCAGGTATCGATCTCCAGCTGCGTATCGGCTTCTGAGCGGATGGCCTTGCCTTCCTCCTTGAGTGCCTTGGCTTCCTGGTCACGAGCCTCAATCACCGCCGGGTCGAACACGGGTGCTGGTTGCTGTGCTATCGCCACACAGGGCAAGGTCAACAGACCAAGACACGCCCAAGCCACAACCCACTGGGCGGGGCTTATCGCTTTGAAGACGGGAAAGACGGCAAAAAAACGTTTCATGCGCCCGCATTGTAGGGCAGGCGAGCCGCATCGGGTAAAATTTAGGCCTTATTTGTATCCTCTTTTTATCGGGAGTTCCGCCGTGCAAATCGTCTGTCTTGACCTAGAAGGTGTCCTCGTTCCGGAGATCTGGATCGAATTCGCCAACCGCACGGGGATTGAAGCGCTGCGCCGTACGACCCGAGACGAGCCGGACTACGACAAGCTCATGAAGTACCGTCTCGACATCCTGCGCGACAACAAACTAGGGTTACCGGATATTCAGAAGGTCATCGCCGAAATGGGGCCGATGCCTGGTGCCAAAGATTTTCTCGATCAGCTACGCCAGGATTTCCAGGTCATCATCCTGTCGGACACGTTCTACGAATTCGCCATGCCGCTAATGAACCAGCTGAATATGCCGGCGCTTTTCTGCCACAAGCTGGAAGCCGGTGCCGACGGCATGCTGGTCAATTACCACCTGCGCATGCCGGATCAGAAACGTGCCGCCGTGAAAGCCTTCAAGGGTCTGAACTTCAAGGTCATTGCCGCGGGTGACTCCTACAACGATACGGCCATGCTCGGTGAAGCCCATGCGGGTATCCTGTTCCACCCACCAGAAAACGTGATTCGCGAGTTCCCGCAATTTCCGGTCACCATGAACTACGTCGAATTGAACGACGCTATACGTAGCGCTTCTGCCCGTATCTAATTCAAACGCTGACATGCATCGCGAACGTTTCTATACCCTCACCGCCTCCTGCCCTGACCGTGTCGGTATCGTCGCCGCGGTTTCCGGTTTCTTTGCCAAACATGGCGGCTGGATTCTTGAAACGACGCTGCATTCGGAACCGCCAAACGACGAGGGTATCGCCGCCTACTTCATGCG
>JBDLTT010000036.1:0-22861 GCA_039805725.1 Pseudomonadota bacterium
CGATAGATCCGGGGTGCCTAGCATGCCGCGCACCATGTATTGCAGCACCACACCGCCGTCACCGACAGCGGTCAGCGCTAGCGCGCCCAACGTCAGCAGAAAGTGCAGAACGCCCAAGCCCATCAACGCTTGCAAACGTGCACCAAAACCGGAAAAAATCACCGTAAACGTCGGAGGCGTCTCCTGGTCCAGTGCACGACAACCGGACAGCACACCGATCAGCAGTACCGGTGCCAGTGCCGCCACTAACATATCGCCCAACACGGGTACCAGACCCAATAGACCTAACAGGGTCCAGTAGGTCATCACCCAGAACATCATCAACACCGGGTTGCGGCGATAACGGGCAAAGCCCGAATGAAACCAGCGCCAGCCATCCTGCAACCTAATTGCTTGCGCGCCCGGCGGCTGCCCGCCCGCATTCATGGCTTCAGACATCCACAGATCCGGCGGTGTCGGTCGCTGGCGTAGGCGCCGCGTGCTGTGGCAATTCAAACAGATCACGATACGCCGCATAGGTGGCACCCGCCATGATCGGAATCACGACCAGCAGACCCAGACCCAGCGTCAGACTGGTCAGAAATAGCATTAGCGCCACAAGAAAGAAGGCAACCACAAAAGCCGGCAGGCTGCGCCAGCTGGCTACAAACGAATGCTTCATGGCCTGCATGGCAGGAATGTCGTGGAAGACGGCCAGCGGTGGCGCCAGCCAGACCGACATGACCAACGGCAACACCAACAGCAGACTGATCATAATCGCCAGCAAAATGCCAAATACGCTAATGATGGTGCCCAGCCATTCGTACTGCGTCTCCAGGCCTACAGCCATACCCGACAGCGCCGCACCGCCACCTAACAGTAGGCCCAAAGCAACAATCAGCATCCAGCCCAGCATATACCAGACACCAACATTGACCACGGCCGGCGCATGTTCTCTAAATCCGGTGAACGCCTCAGACACCGTCACCGGTTCGTTGTAATAAATACGCCCAGCAACAACCATCAGGCCAGCCGATAAAATCGGCATGAGCAGATGGGCGCCCACCTGACCCAGCAAGGGCACGAGCAGCACTAGCATCACCAGTAGCGTTTGTAATAGCGCGACCAACAACCAGAAGCCGGGGCTGCGCAGAAACAGTGACCATCCCTCACCAATCCACTGCACACCATGACCCACATCCACATGACGGATCGGCGGCAGATCATCGTGCGGATGCATATCATGCCAGGGAGCGTGACGATAATGACGTGACATACAGTTACCAGCTCCAGAGCGTCCACATCGGCGGCTGCACCATGTCACCACGCACCGGGTCGGAATCAGGGATCACGCTTTGCGGCTCTGGTGGTGGTGATTCGGAGTATTCCGGCAAAAGCGGCGGATTCACGACCTCGCGCGTCGGTCGACCACCCGAACCATAACGTTGAATGCTGGTGCTTCGGTCATCGGGGGTAATGGTCACCGCACCCTCCTCTTCGGCACTCGCTTGAGCATCACTGAGCGCCGGATCGTAGGTCACCACTTGTGGCGGCAGCGTAGAGGCCGACTGAGCCACTGGTTTGGCCGACGACTGCGCGACAGCGTCCAGCGACAGCCATGCGCCGGAAAGCAGCACGCCCGCAGCGGTCACGCGTAACAGGTGATTGCAAAGAGAAGAAGCGGGCATGCGGAATCCAGACATTTGATATGAGCCAATTTTATTACAGGTTCAGCAAAAGCTCGCGCTCGCCAGGCAACGGTGCAAAGCCGCGGGTCTCGTAATGGCGGAATATGGCTTCCACCACCTCAGCCGGATCATCGATGACCTGGAGCAAGTCCATATCCTCCGGGCTGATCATCTTTTCCTCGACCAGTCGGGCTTTTAGCCAATCGATCAGGCCTGCCCAGAACGCCGAACCCACCAGAATGACGGGAAATTGGCGGCTTTTACGGGTCTGAATCAGCGTCAACGCTTCCATCAGCTCGTCTAGCGTGCCAAAGCCGCCGGGCATCACCACATAGGCGACGGCAAAGCGCACGAACATATATTTGCGCGCAAAGAAATGGCGGAACCCCAGCGAAATGTCCTGATACGGGTTGGTGTGCTGTTCGTGTGGAAGCTCGATGTTCAGACCAATCGACGGTCCATTGCCGCCATAGGCGCCCTTGTTGGCGGCTTCCATCACCCCGGGGCCACCACCGGAAATCACGCCGAGACCGGCTTCGGACAGACGTGCCGCAATCGCCTCGGCCAGCTGGTAATAGGGCGATTCCGTGGAAACGCGGGCGCTGCCGAAAATCGACACAGCCGGACGAACTTCGGACAGACGGTCCGTCGCTTCGACGAACTCTGACATAATCCCGAACAGGCGCCAGGCCTCCCGCTCGGTCAGCGTTGCGGCATCGGCCGTCGATTCCACCGAGTGAAATCCGTTTTTCATATTTTCTTCCACGCTGCACACCTCTGCTGTCTTCATGCCCACACTGCTACTCGTTGACGGGTCATCCTACCTCTATCGTGCATTTCATGCACTACCCGACCTGCGCAATCAGGCCGGGGATCCGACAGGGGCACTTTACGGCATGATCGCCATGCTGCGCCGTTTGGCGACCGAAATCCCGGCCGAACACCGCGCCTGTGTGTTTGACGCCAGCGGCCCGACCTTCCGTGATGCCCTCTACGCCGAATACAAGGCGCACCGTCCGCCCATGCCTGAAGATCTGGCGCGACAGATCGAGCCTATCCACCAGGTTGTTCGCGCACTTGGCTGGCCCATTTTGATGGAAAGCGGCGTCGAGGCCGATGATGTGATTGGCACCTTGGCGCATCAGGCTGCGGCCGATGGCATGCACGTGGTTGTATCCACGGGCGACAAGGATCTGGCGCAACTGGTTACCCCACAGGTCACCCTAGTGAATACGATGAGCAACGAGCGCCTCGATATTGCCGGCGTCGAAGCCAAATTCGGTGTGCCGCCCGATCGCATTACCGACTACCTGGCACTGGTCGGCGATGCCACCGACAACATTCCCGGCGTACAAAAAGTAGGGCCAAAGACGGCCGCCAAATGGTTGCAGACTTATGGTGATCTTGATGGGGTCATTGCCCATGCCGCTGAAGTCAAAGGGGTTGTCGGCGAAAACCTGCGCGCCCATCTCGACTTCCTGCCGCTCGGCCGTATCCTGGCCACGGTCAAAACGGATGTTTCATTGCCATTGCCGATTAACGCGTTACAGGCGCAACCCGAAGACACGAATGCTCTGCGCGAGATCTTTCGCCGCAACGGCTTCAAGACCTGGCTCAAGGCACTCGAATCAGCAGCCGGCTTAACCACCGCCGTTGCCGGGAACGATGCCCCTGACCCGGAACCCACACTCTTAACAGACGATGGCGCACATCGCGCTGGATACGAAACCATTCTCGATAGCGCAGCACTGGAACGCTGGCTGGACAAAATCACCCGGGCTGAGCGCGTCGCACTCGACACCGAAACCACCAGTCTTGATGAACAACAGGCACGCCTGGTCGGCATCTCGTTTGCCGTTGCACCAGGCGAAGCGGCTTACCTGCCGCTGGCGCACAGCGGCCCGGATACGCCGGATCAACTCCCTTTCAATGCCACGCTCGCCCGCCTGAAACCCTGGCTAGAGAACACCACGCCCCAGAAGGTATTACAAAACGCCAAGTACGATCAACACATCTTCGCCAATCATGGCATCCGTCTGGCGGGCATCGTCGACGATACCCTGCTCATGGCCTACGTGCTTGAGGCCGGGCAGGTCAGCGCGGGCGCGCTGGAACTCGGTGCACTGGCACGTCGCCATCTGGGCATGCCAACGATTCCCTACGAAGCGCTTTGCGGCAAAGGTGCCAATCAGATCACTTTCGATCAGGTCGCCGTGGCCGATGCCACTGCCTACGCTGCCGAAGATGCTGACATCACCTTACGCATCGCCGATCGCCTACGCCCACGTTTGACCGCCGAACCAGGGCTGGAACGCACTTATCGCGCTCTCGAGCTTCCCGTCGCGCAGGTATTGTTCACCATGGAACAGAATGGGGTGCTCATCGACAACCAACGCCTATCCGACCAGAGCCACGTGCTCGGCGAACGGATGCTCGAACTGGAGTCTGAAGCACACAGGCTGGCAGGGCAAAGCTTCAATCTGAATTCGCCCAAACAGCTGGCCGAAATCCTGTTTACGCAACAGGGGCTCCCGGTCAAAAAGAAAACCGCCTCGGGTACACCTTCGACCGATGAGGAAGTGCTGACCGAGCTGGCGCTCGATTTCCCGCTGCCACGTCTGCTACTGGAATACCGTGGCATCGCGAAACTCAAAAACACCTATTGCGACAAATTGCCACAACGGATCAATCCGGTCACCGGTCGTGTGCACACGCACTACTCGCAAACCACGGCCGTGACCGGCCGGCTTGCCAGTTCGGACCCAAATCTTCAGAACATTCCCGTGCGAACCGCCGAAGGCCGCCGTATTCGTGAGGCTTTCATAGCGCCGCCAGGACATTGCATTATCTCGGCCGATTATTCACAGATCGAATTACGCATCATGGCCCACCTGTCTGCGGATCATGGCTTGTTGAATGCCTTCGCCCATGGCGAAGATATTCACCGCGCCACTGCCGCGGAAGTCTTTGGGGTGATGCCGCTGGAGGTGGCCGACGAACAACGCCGTGCCGCCAAAGCCATCAACTTCGGGCTGATCTACGGGATGAGCGCCTTCGGGCTCGCCAAGCAACTGGGCGTAGAACGGGGGGCAGCACAGACATACATTGATCGTTATTTCGATCGCTATCCCGGCGTCGCCCGCTACATGGAAGAAACCCGTCAGTCGGCGCATCATCACGGCTACGTTGAGACCGTCTTTGGGCGTCGCCTCTGGTTGCCCGACCTCAAAGCCGGGCAGCAAGGGCGGCGCCAGGGCGCCGAACGCGCAGCGATCAATGCCCCCATGCAGGGGACAGCGGCTGACCTGATCAAGATGGCAATGATCGCCGTTCAGGATTGGATCGAAAAAGAGGGTCTCACCACCAAACTCATCATGCAGGTGCATGATGAACTTGTGCTCGATGTGCCGGAAACTGAACGAGACCAGGTCCACGCCGCATTAGGGCCGTTAATGACCCAGGTCGCCAAACTCAAGGTGCCGCTCGTCGTCGATATCGGCATTGGCTTAAATTGGGATGAAGCACACTAACGGATCTGGGTACCGTTTACTGCGTCTCTGAATTTGTTGAGGCTGCCCGACAAAGCCTCCGTCAGACCCGGTGGCGTCTTAGACCATGGATAGCCACGTGCAGCAAGCTCCTCGGCATGGGTGAATAACGCCTGCATAAACGCCTGATCGAATTGGCTCCTGGGTTTGGCCTTGATGAAGTCATCCATCACATAGGCCATATTGAAACTGAAGCCGTCTTTCTGCGCCGTGAGGTAAGCCATCAGCGTGTCGCCGTCCTCGTGCGAACGTGCAAACTGGCGCAGCGCCTGCTTGGCGATGGGTAACGTCTTGCGCTCTACCGTCTGAAACGTTTCGTCATCCAGCACATCGTTGCGAATCAGATAGGCCTCGCGCTTCCGGCCTTCGAGCAATTTGTAAGCACCGCTCTCGTGAAACAGCGATGCCGGATACAGAAACACCTGGCGGCTTACGCCACCGTCCACATGCATTTCCTGATAGGCCTTACCCTGGTAGCGTACATCCAGCATCACCGGCGAGAAGAAGCCCGGCAACGATGCCGATGCCAGCATCACGCGGCGGAATAACGCCAGCGCTTCCGGCGTGTCATAGGCGGCAATCTTGCCCATATTCCAGATGATCGGTTGCCCGGTATCGAGATTGTTTGTACCAATCAATAGCCAACGATGGCGCACCGAATATTCATACGCGATCTTGCGTAACAGTTCCTGTGTCACGTACTCGGAAATCAAGTTATATAACGGCGATGTATCGCCCAAACCATCCGAGAAAAGAATCGCCGCATAAGTACGTTCACGCACCACATCCTTGTCGGTCACGCCGGTATACAGCCGCTTCAAAACCGGATCGTAAGCGGGGCCAAGAAACGCGAAAGGAGCCATCAGCGCGCCGGTACTGATACCCGTCACCATATTGAAGTCCGGTCGGGTGCCTTGTCGGCTCCAGCCATTCAGCAGTCCCGCCCCGAAAGCGCCGCGACCGCCGCCGCCAGAGATCGACAAGTAGGTAATCGGTGCGCCGGGCTGATCCCGATTCATTGCCCGCAGGCTTTGCTCTAGGTCACGCAGAAAGAGTGCGACGCCGCTGGTCTGATTGATGGCGTAGCGCACACCGGCAAGGCCATTAATTGTCGCTTCATTGGCAAGGCCTGGCGGCAGTGCCTCCAGCCTTGAAGGGGCGCTCCACACGTTTAATGACACACCGATCAGCAACACACCCATCCATGATCGTAGACGTGACCAGCAAGGTTTCATTGTCCCTCCTGCGTAGTCCGCGTACGTGAAATCGCCACATCACTCCACGCACCTTCAGCGTCAAAACTTCGTTCAATCATGTGCACGCTATCGGCATGGATACGCACCACACTCGACGCCCTTGTGCCATAAGAAGACAGCGTAATAAAGGCCGCCGACAGCGCACGCTCCAGATCGCGCGGGATACCCGTCTCGGGTAGGAGCGCATCGGGGGCAACATCACGATTTTCCAGGAGGGCGAGCAATTGCTGATCGCTAGCGTCATCTTCCGACAAAATATCACTCAGCGCATCGCGCAGCGCCGTCACCTTGGGCCAGGCCGAGTCGAAATCTGCATTAGAAACGGCGCCAACACCGGGCTTCGGGCGTACGATCTGATAGTGGCGACCACGGCTCTCGCAACCCATCAGCTTTCGGCCATCGAAGACCAACAGGTTGAATGGGTTGTACTGATGCGCATAGCGCGCTAACTCGTTGAGATAGGCTTCGCTGTCCAAATGACCTGTCAGAAACCCCTGTACTAGTGCACCGCGCGAGGGACGACCGTCTTCCATCATCGCCGGGTCACGGTAGTTGGTCAACGCCGCCAGCTTGCCGCTCGCCGTCAGACCCAACCAGGTGCCGCCACCTTCCAAATCTTGGCCGGCAATAACTGGCGAATCTGGCCACTGGGCAAGTGCGCGCGTCGGGCGCGCATAAAACTCGTCCCGGTTGGCCAGCAGCACAAGCGGCGTCGGATCGGTAGGTTGCCAGCGCCAGGCGATTAGGCACATTTCATCAAAACGTGTTAGCTAGCGGCAAACTCAAAGGCGTCCGCGAAGAACGCATCTTCGGGTAGCTTAGCCTTACCCAGATAATCAGCACGAGCCGCAGCAATCATACCGGGGGCGCCACACGCATACACCTCATGGCCCGACAGATCGGGAAAGTCGGCCAACACCGCTTCGTGCACGAGGCCAGTACGCCCCACCCAACCCGGTGCGGTCTCCGGCTCAGACAACACGGGGATAAACTTGATATGCGGGTGTTGTGCCGCCCACGCTTCGGCGATGTCGTACTGATACAAACCGGCGCGGTCGCGTGCGCCCCAGTAGATGTGCATCGGCCGATCCAGCTCGAGATACAGGGCTTCGAGCACAATCGACTTGATCGGCGCAAAACCGGTGCCACCGGCGAGCAGAATCATCGGCTTATTCGATTCACGTAAGTAGAAACTGCCATGTGGGCCGTTAAAGCGCAGAATGTCGCGCACTTTCATTGTGCTGAAAACCTGGTCGGTAAACAGACCGCCCGGCACATGGCGTACATGCAACTCGATCGATGCCGTATCGTGGGGCGGATTGGCAATCGAGAAACTGCGGCGCTTGCCGTCCTTGAGCAGAATGTCGATGTACTGTCCGGCATGAAACTGGAACACCTCCGTTGCTGGCAAGCGCAGGGTCAACACGGCGACATCGTTCGCCGGTTTTTCCAGCCCTTCGATCCGACTCGGTAGGGTTTTGACTGGAATATCGGTGCTGCGGCGCACATCCTTCACCTCGACCGTCACATCCGTCTGCGGCACCGCGCAGCACAGCAGCGCAAAGCCTGCGTCGCGATCGGCTGGCGTCAGCGTCGTCTCGCTAGACTTGCCGTGATCCACCGTGCCCGCGGTAATTTTGGCACGGCAAGCACCGCAGCCGCCGTTGCGACAACCGTACGGTACGAGCAAATCGTGGCGAAGCGCCGCTTCGAGCACGGTTTCATGCCCATCGGCACGAAAGGTGGCATTGATCGGATTGAGCGTAACCTGATGCGTCATGACAAATCCTGAATGACAAAACGATAAACCGTAGAATAACGCCATGCCGATCGCAATACCCAGTCACACACGCCCCCCGCGCGCGCTACCGCGACGTTTCCGACAACCGCGCCTACTGCTGGCCGGTTGCGGCGATGTCGCTACACGCATTGCTCAGCAACTCAATGCGCACGGGCCACGTTACCGCATTCTCGCCCTGTTGCGCCACGCGCCGGACAGTCTGACGTGGTCCGCCTGGCGGGCGTTGGGCACGACACCGATCGCAGCAGACCTGGATCAACCTCGGTCATTGCATCGATTAAAGGGCATTGCCGATAGTGCCATTTATCTGGTGCCACCGGCAGAAGATCAGACAACCGATCGTCGCCTGAACCGCTTTCTTGCCACCCTGCATGGTGGGCGCAGTCTACCACGCCAACTGGTGCTGATCGGCACGACGGGCGTGTACGGCGACCGCCAGGGCGCGCTCATCGATGAGACCTGTCCCGTTCGGCCAAGCACCGCACGGGCCCAGCGTCGGGTTGCCGCCGAACAGACATTACGCCGCTGGCATCGCGGCCGTTGCCGGGCGGGCCTCGGCCAAAAGACTCGCGGAGCCATTCTTCGCGTCCCGGGAATCTACGCGGCTGATCGTCTCCCCACGGATCGGCTACGTGCGGGCACACCCGCTCTGCAACCAGAAGATGACACCTGGACCAACCACATTCACGCCGAAGACCTTGCGCGCATTAGCTGGCTCAGCCTCACCCGGGGTCGATCGCTTCGTGCCATCAATACCGTCGATAACAGTCTTTTAAAGATGGGTGACTGGTTCGATGCCGTCGCCGATGCCACCGACCTACCCCGACCCGAGCGTCTAGCGCGGGCGCAATTGAAACCCCGCGTTTCCCCCATGCTCTACTCATTCATGTCAGAATCGCGCCGGCTGGACAACAAACGATTGCTCAATGAACTCCGGATCCGGCTCCGTTACCCAACGGTGCATGATTTTCTCGCAACACTGAAGGTACCCACATGCTGACCCTCAAAGCATTCCATATCATTCTGGTGGTGAGCTGGTTCGCCGGTCTCTTCTACCTACCCCGCATCTACGTCAATCTGGCCGCCGTGCCCGACAGCCAATCGGCTGAATACCAACGCCTACTCGGTATGGCACGCCGACTGTATAAGTTCGTCACGCCCATCGGAATCGCCGCTATCGCGCTGGGTCTGTGGCTCTGGTTCGGCTACGGCTTCACCGGCGGCTGGCTGCACGCAAAAACACTGCTGGTCGTGTTTCTGCTTGGCTATCACCACTACTGTGGATACCTGTACAAACAGTTCGCTGCTGGCAAAAATACGCATAGCCACGTCTGGTACCGCTGGTTTAACGAGATCCCGGTTCTCCTGCTCACGGTGATCACGCTCCTTGTCGTGCTCAAACCCTTCTGAGCCGAAAGCTGATTCATGCACATTTTTGCCCCCTGCCCGCGTGGCCTAGAAGAGCTCCTCGTCGCCGAACTGAGCGCACTGGGCATGACCCGTGTAAACCATGTTGGCGGGGGTGTGCAAGCTGAGGCAGACCCACTGGCGCTGTACAAAGCGAATCTGCACTCGCGCTATGCCACACGACTCCTGGTCAAACTTGCCGAAGGATCGTATCAGAAGGAAGACGACGTCTACAAAATGGCACGCGATATTGCCTGGCATGAATGGTTTGACGTCAGCCAGAGCATCCGCGTCAACACCACCGCCGTGAAGTCACCGCTGAAGAGCCTGGACTTCATTACTCTACGCGTTAAAGATGCCGTCTGCGATCGCTTCCGTGCCGATCGTGGCGCCCGACCGAATGTGGATACCAACCACCCGGATCAACGTATTCAACTTTTTCTGACTGAAACAACGGCCACGCTGTACATCGACAGCTCCGGCAATCCGCTCTGGCAACGCGGCTATCGCACGACCGCCGGACAGGCGCCTCTCAAAGAAAACCTCGCCGCCGGCATTTTGGCGCTGGCCGGCTGGAACAATCTCGACGAACACGGCGCGCACCACTATAAAACTTTCCTCGACCCCATGTGCGGCAGCGGTACCATCGTCATCGAAGCCGCCTGGATGCGTACCCATACGGCACCCGGCCTAAACCGCCGCTTTGCCTGCGAACGTTGGGCCAAAGCCGATAAAGCACTGTGGACCAAACTGCGCGCCGATGCGCGCGCCGCCATCACGCCACTACCTGAAGACACGCTATTCGCCAGTGACGTGCACCCCGGGGCCATTGCCGCCACGCACCGCCACCTCGAGCAGGTCGGCTTCGCCGATGCCGTCTCGATCATGGAAAGCAACTTCGTCGAGATCGCCGCACCGGCCGAGTCGGGGCTTATCGTCACCAACCCGCCCTATGGCGTGCGCCTCGCGGAGCAGGACGCCCTTCGTGCCGAATACCCGGAATGGGGTCGTACCCTCAAACAGCAATTCGCCGGCTGGACCGCCGCCTTCTTCACCGGCGACCTTGAGCTGACCAAAGGTCTTGGCCTCAAACCCCGCCGCCGCTTCCCCCTGAAGAACGGCGCACTAGACTGTCGCCTATTTGTGATTGATCTGGTAGCAGGGTTTCATCGGCGCCAAAAACCATCCGAATCATCATAAGTCAGGGGATGATTCCCTTGGCTTGCAGTGCCTCTAGGGTGATTTTCCGTCTTAACGGCAAATCCACCGGTGACTGTATGTTGAGATTTGTCGCAAAAAACCAGACGTCTGTGGTTGTCTCAACGTAGCCGATGTACCAACCAATTTCTGGATTGACGCGACGAGCCCAGCCCGTTTTCGCATATAGCCGGTAATTTGGCGTGGAATCGGCGAGCATGATGGATCTTAACGCATCGTAGGATGATCCTTTGTAGGGAAGCTCACGGTTATAGACGCTTCTTAAGAATCGAATCTGTTCGACAGCGCTCACCCTGAACGAGCCGTCTAACCAGAATGTTGTTCCTGCAAATGGCACATCGATTTCCCCGTATTGCGCCCGGCGAAGATGGTGTAAATATTTTGTTGCACCAATTTGTTCGGCAAGCTGCTGATAGCACCACACGCATGACGCTTTGTACGCCATGGCCAAGCTCAGATTCTTATTCCAGTCTGGAAATTCATGTGTGGTGCCATCCCAAATGAATTGGCCGTTATCTGGATCAATCACGCTTTCGTCAATGGCGATCAGCGTATTTAGAATTTTGAAGGTAGAAGCCGAGGCAAAGCGCTGCGTCGATCTTTTAGCATTCCAAACATAGGTTGTTCTATGTTTATCCGATTGGATAACAATTGTCCCAGTTGCCTTATTCTCATCGAATACTTTTTCCAATGCCTGATCATCTGCCAGAACCTGCCATGGCATGAGAAACATCCATAAAATCAAAAGCTTTTTCATGCTGGATTGACGACTCCGGTGCGTTTCAGATACTCCAGGCTCTGCGCCATGGTCTGCATGCCCTGCTGCTGGCCTGTTTGCATCGCCGAAACGAGTTGCGCCGTTTTATGTTCGCGAATGAGGTTGCGCACGGCCGGGGTGCCAACGAGAACCTCGTGGGCTGCGATACGTCCTTGGCCATCCTTGCGCGGTAAGAGTTCTTGCGCCACCACAGCACGTAACACATCAGCCAATAGCGTTCTGGCCAAGTCTCGTTCCGGGCCGGGGAAGACATCCACGATCCGTTCGACAGCCTGTGCTGCCGTTGCCGTATGCAGCGTCGCCAGGATCAGGTGGCCAGTCTCGGCCGCAGTCAAAGCAAGGCGGATCGTTTCGAGATCACGCATCTCACCCAGCAGGATGACATCCGGATCTTCACGCAATGCCGCTTTCAAGGCATCAGCGAAGCTTGGGGTGTCGCGCCCGACTTCGCGTTGGGTGATCAACGCACGATCCGGCGCATAGACAAACTCCACCGGGTCTTCGATCGTGAGCACATGCTTGGCCGCGGTATGGTTGATGTAATCCACCATGGCAGCCAAGGTGGTCGTTTTACCAGACCCGGTGGGCCCGACAATAAGCACCAACCCATGGTTCTGCTCGGCCAGCGACCTCAGGATCTGCGGCGCATGAATGGCCTCAAGCGTCGGCACAGTTTCCGGGATCGGACGCAGCGCCATGCCAACCCCGCGTTGTTGGCGATACGCGTTGGCACGATAACGCCCGAGGCCTTCGACACCGAAGGCGAAATCACAGGCAGCACCCTCGGCAAACTGGCAACGTTGCGACTCGGGCAATACGCTATCGATCATGGCGCGGATGGGTGCATTGCCTAAGGCTTCTGGCGCCAAGGCCTGCAGCGTGCCATTGACCCGACCTAGCGGTGGCACTCCGGCTGATAGATGAATATCTGATGCGGCTAATGCTTGTGCTGCAAGCAGCAAGGACTCGAGCATGCCCGTCTCTCCCGTTTTATACTTCGCCTAGACTAACAGCAGTTTCCTGTTTTCACACAAGTACCTAAACGTTTTCTTATCTCTACCACCTGATGACTACCGCCCAAGACCCGACTGCCTATGCGCAGAGGCTGATAGCCGTGCGCAAAACGATCGCGGCCGTATGCAAAGCCTGTGGACGCGACCCCGAGGCTGTGTCGCTACTCGCGGTTTCCAAAACTTTTCCCGTCGAAGCAGTAGACGCGGTCGCTGCCGCCGGGCAGCTTGCCTTTGGTGAGAACTACGCCCAAGAAGGTGTTGCGAAGGCTGTTGCCCGACCTGATCTGGCTTGGCACTTTATCGGTCCGATCCAAAGCAACAAGACCCGGGGTATTGCTGAACAATTTTCCTGGGTACATAGCATCGACCGACTCAAGATTGCCGAGCGCCTCTCAGCACAACGTCCAACGGGATTGCCACCTTTGCAGGTCTGCGTTCAGGTCAACATCGACGGCGAAGCCACCAAGAGTGGTTGTGCGCCTAACGAGACGCTGGCGCTATGCCAGGCCATCGCCGCACTACCGCAACTCGAGCTACGCGGCCTGATGGCGATTCCTGAAGCGACAGCCGATCAAATAACCCAGCGTCGGCACTTTGCCGCGCTTCGTCAGTTACGCGATAACATTAATGCGGCCGATACTAGGCTCAAGCTCGATACCCTCTCCATGGGCATGAGCGACGATCTTGAGTCTGCCATCGCTGAAGGCGCGACGATCGTACGCATCGGTTCGGCGATTTTTGGCCCACGCAGGTACACGGACACCTCTGCCATAGTGGCAAACTAGTGGAGTTTTAGATGAAGATCACTTTTCTCGGCGGCGGCAACATGGCCATTGCGCTCGTTGGCGGTTTGATCCAACGCGGTTTTTTACCCCAGGATCTGGCTGTGATCGAGATTCTACCGGAGGCGCGCGAGCGACTTACCGCCCAGTTTCCGATTCGCGTCTTTGACGAGGCCTCTGCCGATGCGTTGGCCTGCGATGTGTTGGTGCTGGCGGTGAAACCGCAACAGATGCGCGAGGCGCTTAGCGGTCTACCGGTAGGCGCAGAACGACCTCTTGTTGTGAGTATCGCCGCTGGCCTGCGTGTCGACGACCTTGCCCGCTGGATGCAGGGGGGTCGCCGTATCGTACGCGCGATGCCCAACACGCCTGCACTCATCGGCAATGGCATGACGGGTCTCTATGCAGACCCGTCAGTCTCGCAGGAAGATCGCCAGCGTGCCGAACAGATTCTAGGGGCAGTCGGCGAAACCGTCTGGGTTGATCGCGAAGGTCTCATTGATAGCGTCACGGCGATTTCGGGCAGTGGCCCCGCCTACGTTTTTTTGTTTCTGGAAGCCATGCAAGACGCCGGCCGTGCGCTGGGGCTCTCGCCTGAAGCCACGCATCAGCTGGCAATTCAGACCGTATTGGGCGCTGGTCAACTGGCGCGCCAATCCAGTGACCCCGTCGACGTTCTACGTCAGCGCGTCACGTCGAAAGGAGGTACGACCGCCGCTGCGCTGGACAAGATGGCTGCGCTGGGCGTGAAGGCGGGCCTCGTTGCGGGCATGCAGGCTGCCGCAGCACGAAGCCGTGAACTCGGCGACGAGCTGGGGCGTGACTGAGCCCATCAGCACCCCTTGGTGTCAGATAACAGCCAAAGGCGATCTGCAACTGACTGTTCACGTACAACCGGGCGCCAAAACGACCTCGTGCGCCGGTATTCATGGCGATGCGCTCAAGATTCGACTGGCGGCACCGCCGGTCGATGGTAAAGCCAATCAGGCGCTGATTGCTTGGCTGGCGCAGACGCTCGGTTGCGCACAAAATTCGATCGAGCTGCTGCGCGGTCAGACCGGCCGGCGAAAAACACTGAGCATTGCGGCCGGAGATGACGCAGCGATGATGGCTGGGAAACTCCAAAGCCTTGCGGCAAGCTAGTTAGCGACGTTCGTAAACCAGTTGGCCGCCAGCCAGCGTTTTCATGACACGGCCTTGAAGTGTACGACCCAGGAAGGGTGTGAGCTTGCCAGCGCTGCGTAATTCACGCTCGTGCACCGTCCACTGCGCATCCGGATCAAATAGCACGAGATCGGCACGTTGCCCCGCCGTGATCTGCCCGGCGTTCACCCCGAGAATCTCGGCGGCGCGCGCCGTCACCGGCAGCAGTGACCGACGCAACGGCAGGCTTAGTGCCTCGCCCCAGGTCAGCGCCAGCGATAGCAGCAGTTCGATACCTGTCGCGCCTGGCGCCGCTTCGGCAAACGGCAGGCGCTTCACGTCGACGCCGCGTGGCGTATGCGCGGATACGGCCGCACCCAGCGTACCTTCGGCTAAACCGATGCGTAGCGCTTCACGATCTTCGAAGCCTCGCAGCGGCGGGTCAAATCGTGCCAGCGGATCAAAGTAACCAATATCCTGTTCATACAGATGCAATGCGTGCACAGCAACATCGCCGGTCACCGGCAACCCATCATCTTGCGCGGCACGCAGCAACGCGACACCCTCAGCCGAACTGATCTGCGTGAAGTGAATGCGCGCACCCGTTTCCCAAGCCAGCGACAGGACGTTTTGCATCGCCATAGTTTCGGCGGCGACCGGGATCGCCGCCAGCCCCAGACGCGACGCCCAGGCGCTGTCGTGCGCGATGCCATCTTTGCTGAGGTAATACTCGGCCGGCTGCAGCCAGACCGGTACATCACATGAAGCCGCATACTGCAGTGCGCGCAACAACACCTTAGTGTCGGCCGGCAAACCACGGCCTTGCGAGATGGCAATACAACCCGCATCGCGCAGCAAACTCATTTCGGCCAGCATGGTGCCGGAGAGGCCTTGGGTCATGGCGCCAATCGGCAACACACGGACTTGCGATACGTCTTCAGCGTGACGCACGATGCGCTCGGCCAGTTCCGGTTCGTCAATGATCGGGTCCACATCCGGTGGACAGGCCAATGTCGTCACGCCACCGGCAACGGCCGCTTCGAGTTCGGCATCAATGTTGCTGGCGATTCGCGCCGACAAATCTACCAAACCCGGCGCCACCACAAGGCCCTTGGCATCAATCACTTGATCCGCTTTAAAGCCGGCTGGCGTCTGGCCGAGACCGGCAATTTGGCCGTTGGCGATGAATACCGAAACGGCGTCATCAAACTGCGATGCGGGGTCAACAACGCGGCCACCGCGAATTTCGAGATTCATTGGGCTCATGCGCCACCTCCTGCGAGTATGCTCATCACCGCCATGCGCATGGCGATTCCGAAGGTGACCTGCGGCAAAATGACTGAGCGCGGGCTATCGGCGACGGCCGAATCGATTTCGACACCACGGTTCATCGGCCCCGGATGCATTACGATGGCATCCGGCTTTGCCGCCCTGAGCCGTTCGTGCGTCAGGCCGTAACGGTCATGAAATTCAGTAGCCGAGGGGAGCAGCGCGCCCGTCATCCGCTCGCGCTGTAGGCGCAGGGCGATGACCACGTCACAGTCTTGCAAGCCGCTCTCCAAATCACGATGCACCTCGACGCCAAGCGCTTCGATGTCGGTAGGAATCAGTGTCTGGGGGCCAACGACGCGAATCGATGCAGCACCGAGCGTCTTGAGCGCGTGAATATCCGAGCGTGCCACACGCGAGTGCAGAATATCGCCGATCAGCGCAACATTCAGGCCTTCGAAGCCGCCCTTGTAGTGGCGGATCGTATACATATCGAGCAGGCCTTGCGTCGGGTGGCCGTGTCGACCATCGCCCGCGTTGATGACGTGTATATCGTCACGGCCGGTACGACGCAGATGGTCGACGACCAGGTGCGGCGCGCCGCTGGATTCGTGCCGCACGACAAACATATCGGCATGCATCGCGCAGAGATTATCGACCGTATCGAGCAAGGTCTCACCTTTGGCAGTCGACGAGGTCGACATATTAAGATTGATGACGTCGGCCGAGAGACGCTTGGCGGCGATCTCGAAGGTCGTGCGCGTGCGCGTCGAGTTCTCGAAAAAGAGGTTAAAGACACTCTTGCCACGCAATAGTGGCACCTTCTTCATATCGCGGTCGGACACACCAAGAAAACTGGCGCCCGTATCGAGCAGTCGTGTCAGTTGCTCTTTCGACAAGCCCTCTGTCGAGAGCAGGTGGATCAGATTACCGTCGGCATCAAGTTGCGGATCAAGCATCGTCCAGGCTCCAGGTCAGTTGACCTCTGGGGTCATCAACAGGGGTTCGTGTCAGCACGAGGTTGGCGTGCTCCGGCAAGGCCACCGTCCAGGCGCAAAAGTCTGGGGCTATCGGCAATTGGCGGCCACCGCGATCAGCCAGCACTGCGAGTTGCACACTCTGCGGTCGGCCATAATCGAAAAGTTCGTTCAATGCGGCGCGCGTTGTGCGGCCGGTATAGAGCACGTCGTCGACCAGAATCACTGGTTTGCCGGCGATATCGACCGGCACCGTTGTTGGCTGAACATTCGGGCTTAGGCCACGTTCGCTGAAATCATCGCGGTAGAACGAGATATCAACACTACCCACCGGCGGATGCGACGGCAAGAGTTGTGATATGCGTTCTGCGATCCATACACCACCGGTAAAAACGCCAATCAACACTGCCTCCGGCGCCCGCTCGAAAACCGGGCGCAAACTTTCTGCTAGCGCCGCAATCTGCTGCTCGGCATCCGGTAGTTGTTTCATATCAGGCATTCATGCCTCCAGAAAAAAACTGTTTTTGTTGTGCGTGTTGATCGAGCCATTGTTGCAGCAGAATCTGCGCAGCGATGGCGTCGACATTCGCCTTGGCCGCCCGCGCCGACTGGCCGGCCTGCTGCAGGCGTTGTTCGGCCTCGGCCGAGCTGAGGCGCTCATCGACCCAAGCGACCGGCAAATTGAAGCGGCCTTGTAGTTGGTTGCCGAAACGGCGGCAGCGTTGTGTCATCTCGTGTTCAGTTCCCGCCAGGGAGGTGGGCAGACCAACAACAATCTGGTGCGGTTGCCATTCGTCCAGTAGCGCACCGATCTGTTCAAAACGACGCGCCACCGGTTCGCTGACAATCATCGTCAGCGGATGCGCCAGACCGGTGACAGTTTCACCAATAGCTACACCAATGCGCACCGTGCCGAAATCGAAGCCCATGACGGTGCCCTCAGGCATGGCCCGCCACATCCGAAAGCCGATCGAAACCGATACCCAACTTGGCCAGCGCCGCCGACAAGCGTTCTTCATGCGGCAGATCAAAGAGAATTTCGTCGTCTGCCGGTACACTCAGCCAGGCGTTCTGCAGAATTTCGTTGTCGAGCTGTCCCGGTACCCAGCCGGCGTAACCCAGTGCGACAAGCATCGCGGCAGGCTCGGTCTCGCCACCGACCGATTCCAGAATATCTTTGGAGCTGGTCAGCGCGATCTGATCGGTGATTTTCATCGTCGCCTGCCACGGCTTGGCGGGTTTATGCAGCACAAAGGCACGATCGAGCTGAACGGGGCCACCGAACATGACCGGCTGCCCGGCCAGCTCAGGATCGGGTTGGTTGGCAAGATCGACACGCTCGAACAGTGCGCCGAGGGTCATGTCCGTGGGCTTGTTGACCACAATCCCCATGGCACCGTCACCCGAGTGTTCGCATAGGTAAATAAGGCTGTGGGCGAAACGGGGATCCGACATACCCGGCATAGCCACCAGAAAATGCCCTCTCAGCCAGGTGGCAGACTCTGCCATCCCCGACGATTGTGTGACTTCTGCGTTCGAGGGTTCGCTGGAAGCGATCATGTGGCGTATTCTACCGCAAATGTCGCCCCAAATCGCTTCGAACACTTTGAAAACTCTAGATTCTGACCCGCGCCCCGCCCTCGTCTGGCTACGCCGTGATTTGCGCCTCACTGATCATGCCGCCCTCTACCACGCACTGCGACGGCACGCGCGCGTGTACGTGGCCTTCCTGTTTGATCGCGACATTCTGGCTCGGCTGCCCCGTAACGACCGCCGCGTCGAATTTATTCGCGAATCCTTAGTTGAGCTAGACGCGGCCCTGCGTGAGGTTGGCGGCGCTCTGATTGTGCGTCACGGCCTGCCACGTGTTGAGATCCCTGAACTCGCCCGCGCTCTCGGAGTCGGTGCTGTGTACATCAACCGGGACTACGAACCCACCGCCGTGCTGCGCGACGACGATGTGGCGAAGACCTTGGCCTTTGACAAGATCGAATTCCACAGCTTCAAGGATCAGGCGATCTTCGAAATGGACGAGGTGCTCACCCAGGCCGGAAAACCTTTTACGGTGTTCACCCCATACAAAAATGCCTGGTACAAAAAGGCCGCACTTAGCGATGGTGATTTCTATGTGCGCCCGTATCCGGTCGAGCGTTACTTCGACCACCTGAGGCCATCCCCCTTAGCCACTGGCATCCCCAGCTTGGCCGACATTGGCTTCGACCCCACTGATCTTAGCCAGATCGGTATCGTTCCTGGCATGCGTGGCGGCCGCGAGCGAGTCGAGGATTTCTTCACCCGTATCGACACCTACAAAACTGCACGCGATTTTCCCGCCGTCAAGGGGGTGTCGTATCTCTCCGTGCATCTGCGCTTCGGCACCGTGTCGATTCGTGAACTGGCTGGTCGCGCCTGGCGCGCAGGCACGGAAGGTGCACTCGGTTGGTTGAATGAACTGATCTGGCGCGACTTCTATTTTGCGATCCTGCATCACTTTCCACACGCCATCGGCCACGCCTTCAAACCCGCCTTCGATGCGATCGCGTGGGACCATGAGCCCGCCTGGCACGATGCCTGGTGTCAGGGCAACACCGGCTACCCACTGGTTGATGCCGCGCAGCGGCAGCTCTTCAAGACCGGCTGGATGCACAACCGCTTACGCATGGTCAGCGCCTCGTTCTACACCAAAGACTTGGGGCTCGATTGGCGCCGTGGAGAGGCCTGGTTTGCGCAATGGCTGCTCGATTTCGATCTCTCGGCCAACAACGGTGGCTGGCAATGGTCAGCCTCGACCGGCTGCGATACACAACCCTGGTTCCGCATCTTCAATCCAGTCACACAGTCAGAGCGCTTCGACCCGCAGGGTAAGTTTATTCGCCGTTACGTACCCGAACTCACCAATGTGCCCGACAAATATATCCACGCACCCTGGACCATGCCAGCCAGCGTGCAAACCGAATGTGGTGTGCTGATCGGCCGCGACTATCCCATGCCCATTGTTGACCACGCCGAAGCACGGCGGCGCACGCTGGCACGCTTCAAAAATGCGACCGGCGAGTAAACGCGAATAGCGGACGTAAAAAAACCGGGGCATCCCGGCTGGCTAGGCACATTCAACACCTCTCAGATATCGGCGATGCGCGTCAGCAGTTCGTCATCCGTCACCGGTTTGACCAGGTAATCAATAGCACCTTGCCGCAGGCCCCACACCTTGTCGGTGTCCTGCCCCTTGGCGGAAACTAGAATAATCGGTGTGCGCGCCAATCGCTCGTCTTCACTGCGCGTCAGTGCACGGGTTGCCTGATAACCATTAAGACCCGGCATAACAACTTCCATCAGAATCAGATCCGGGTATTCACGTTTGGCGATGGTCACACCTTCGTCGCCATCGGCCGCGACGACCACTTGATAGCCAGCGCCGCTTAAGGTACTGGCGATTTGCGCCCGTTCCACCGGAGAGGGTTCCACGACCAGTATCGTCTGAATAGTCACCCTAGGCTCCGGCGTTTCTGGTGATCAGAGCTCGATCATCTCGAAGTCTTCTTTACGAAGACCACATTCCGGACAGACCCAGTTCATCGGCACATCGGCCCAAACGGTACCCGGCGCAATGCCGTCTTCCGGCAAACCCGCTTCTTCATCGTAAATAAAACCGCAGCCCAGACACATCCAGGACTTGTAGGACACACCACTCATGACAAAACCTTCGGTAAAAGTAGGAAAGCACATTGATACAATACGGCCATCCTAACCGATGCCCTAGTCCGCTGTCATCCCGTTGTCATTCTTTAACGACAACCCTTTGGTGGATTTGAGCACCAAGCCCTTAAGCAGCTCACCCCGTGTTTAGCTTCCCAAGCCCCCTTTACGCCATTACCCCCGATCTGGCCGATACCCCCCGCCTGCTGGCGCTGGTGGCGGGCGCCCTGTCGGGCGGCATCAAGCTGTTGCAGTATCGGGACAAAATTAGCCCGGCACCACAAATGCTGTCTCGTGGCCGGGCGCTGGTGGCGCTCTGCCACCAATACGGCGCAAAACTCATCGTCAACGACGATGTGGTCCTGGCCGTGGCCTGCGGTGCCGATGGCGTGCACCTGGGCGATACCGACGGCAATGTCTACGACGCCCGCCGACTGCTACCGCCGGGCACCATCATTGGTGCCTCCTGCTATAACGATCTGGCGCTCGCCCGGCAGGCCGTGGCCGATGGGGCCAGTTACGTCGCCTTTGGCGCCTGCTTCGACTCGCCGACCAAACCGGCGGCGCGCAAGGTGAGCCTGCAGCAACTTGCCGATTTTCGTCAGGCGCTGGGCGATGAGGTCGCCATCTGCGGCATCGGTGGCATTACGCGCGACAACGTCGAAGCGCTCGAGGGCAAAGTCAATGCCGTTGCGCTGATCTCCGAGCTTTTTGGTACGCCGGACATGCCCGTTACACCTGAACACGTGCGCGACCGGGTACGCCAGTTTATGGCCGAACCCCTGGTCGCCTAACCGCAACCCGCTCCCCCCTCCCCGCATCGAGTCCCGCTCATGACCAGCCGTAACGAACAACTCTTCGCCGCCGCTCGACGCCATATTCCCGGCGGTGTGAACTCGCCCGTCCGCGCCTTTCGCGGCGTGGGCGGCACCCCGCGCTTCTTTGCCTCAGGCAAAGGCCCGCGCGTCACCGATGCCGATGGCAAGGTCTATATCGATTACGTCGGCTCGTGGGGCCCCCTGATTCTGGGTCACGCCGATCCGGACGTGCTCGAAGCCGTGCAAACAACCGCTGCCCGAGGCTTAACTTTCGGTGCGCCGACTGGTGCCGAGGTGGCGATGGCCGACCTGCTCTGCGAGATGTTGCCATCGCTGGAAATGGTTCGGCTTGTGTCATCGGGGACAGAGGCAACGATGAGCGCCATTCGTCTGGCGCGGGGCTTCACGGGCCGCGATCTGATCATCAAATTTGAGGGGTGCTATCACGGCCACGCCGATAGCCTTCTCGTCAAAGCCGGTTCCGGCTTACTCACCTTCGGCAACCCCTCATCGGGCGGCGTACCCGCCGATGTGGCGGCGCACACACTGGTACTGCCGTATAACGACATCGACGCCTTCAACGAGGCCGTTGAAAAATATGCCGACAAGCTTGCCGCCGTCATCGTCGAACCCATTGCCGGCAACATGAACCTCGTTGATCCGGGCAGAACGTTCCTGCAAGCGCTGCGCGATGGCTGCACCCGCGTTGGCGCTGTCCTGATTTTTGACGAGGTCATGACCGGCTTCCGTGTCGGCCTGCAGGGCGTGCAGGGGCTCTACGGCATCACGCCCGATCTCACCACGCTGGGCAAGATTGTCGGCGGTGGTATGCCGCTTGCCGCCTTTGGCGGTCGCAAGGACATCCTGACCTGTCTGGCCCCGCTAGGTCCGGTGTACCAGGCCGGTACGCTATCGGGCAATCCGGTGGCGGTAGCCGCCGGCCTGACCACGCTCAAGAAGTTGCGTGCGCCGGGTTTCTACGAATCGCTGGCTGAACGCACACGTCAACTGACCGACGGCCTCAGTGGGGCTGCCCGCAAGCATGGCGTGGCGTTTTCGGCACAGGCCGTGGGCGGTATGTTTGGTCTGTATTTCAGCGCGACGCCGCCGACCAACTATGCAGAGGTCATGCAGGCAGATACGGCGCGCTTCAACCGCTTCTTCCACGCCATGTTAACCACCCCCGGCGAGGGTCACTATTTCGCCCCGTCAGCGTTTGAGGCGGGTTTCGTGAGCACCACCCATACAGCGGCGGATATCGACGCGACCATCGCTGCAGCGGATGCAGAATTCGCCAAACTGGGTGGCTGACTAAAAACCTAAGCCTAGGCTTGCAGTTTTTCGGGTTTTCCTTTAATTTCAGTCGTCTGCGCGGCCAAGACAGCCCGGCCGCTTCCGATCGTTGGGGGTGCCCGCTCTTCGGGCTGAGAGAGACCCTTGGCACCTGATCCGGTTCGTACCGGCGTAGGGAAACGAATGATTCTTGAT
>JBDLTT010000037.1:0-24848 GCA_039805725.1 Pseudomonadota bacterium
GTTGAGGTCACACTGGTCTGCGTGCCTTTATCCAGTCCCGCTGTATTGGCCAGCACAAACACGGCATTACCGCCCATGGCCGCAGCCTGGTTCTTCAGGTCGTTAATGGCGCCAGCCTGCAGATTGGTGTTTGAGGTGTACGGACCGGTAAAGAAGTTACCCTGCCCACCGGTGGCATCACCGAGGTACTTACATTCTGGGCCCGGCGTCGCGCCAAGCAAGCGCACCTTTTGAGCCTCAGGACGTAATGTATTGGCGGCGCAGCCGACAAGGGCTATTGCACAGAGCGCAAGAATGATTCGCATCGGTTGACTCCTTAATTTCAATGGCGCATTGGGCTTGAAGGTGGATAATCCTAACAGCAAGTTTCATGGAGAGTTGGGTGATGATTTTCTACACGCATTACAGGAAGATTGTTCGGGTAGCGCTGTCTGTTTTAATGCTTACCGCCGGAGGCACCCTACTGGCACAACCGCCAGAGGTACAAAAAGTGGATGGTATCGCCTTTGTCTCGGGTGGCGTTGGCGATGAATCCATGACGCAACTGACCGACATCGAGCAGCAATTCGATCTCAAGCTCTTTCTCGTCGGTCAATCGGGTTCATACCTGAGCGATGTGAGTATCGCAATCACCGATGCAGAGGGTAAAGCGATGTTGCAAACCACCAGCGACGGGCCCCTCCTTCTGGTCAACCTGCCTTCGGGCACCTATACAATCAGAGCCGGCAAGAATGGCACCAGGCTAACGCAAATCATTAACGTTCACCTAGGCCAGCTTCGCACGATTTACTTGCGCTTTCCTGGCGAGTAAACGAAAAACCCCTGAAAGCTTGCGCTCTCAGGGGTTCTTGAATTCGTTGGTGGGCGCGACAGGGTTCGAACCTGTGACCCCTGCCGTGTGAAGGCAGTGCTCTACCACTGAGCTACGCGCCCAACTTCTTGGGAAGCGCGGATTCTAGACAAAACCTGGCCTCCGGTCAATGCGCAGCTAGGGCAGACCGGCGCAAACCGGTAGAATTCCGCTTTTCCCGTATTTCCGGATTGCCTCATGGTTCGCACCCGCTTCGCCCCTTCGCCCACCGGCTTTTTGCACATTGGTGGCGCTCGTACCGCCCTCTTCTCCTGGGCATTTGCCCGGCATCACCAGGGTCAGTTCATTCTGCGTATTGAAGATACGGATCTGGCACGCTCGACGCCGGAAGCCGTGCAGGCCATTCTGGACGGGATGCAGTGGCTGGGACTGGATCATGACGAAGGCCCCTTTTACCAGACGCAGCGCATGGATCGCTACAAAGCGGTGATCCAGGAGATGCTGGCAGCCGGCACGGCCTACCCCTGCTATGCGACACCGGAAGAGCTGGAGGCAATGCGTGCCGAACAGATGGCTCGTAACGAAAAGCCGCGCTACGATGGCCGCTGGCGGCCCGAGCCAGGTAAGGAACTGCCCGTGCTTCCGGTGGGCGCCAAGCCAGTGATCCGCTTCCGCAACCCGACCGATGGTGTGGTGGCCTGGGACGATCTGGTGAAAGGCCGTATTGAGATCAGCAACCGCGAACTGGACGATCTGATCATTGCCCGTGCTGACGGTACGCCGACGTATAACTTCTGCGTCGTGGTCGATGACTGGGATATGGGTATTACCCAGGTCATCCGGGGTGACGACCACGTCAACAATACGCCGCGCCAGATCAATATTCTGCAGGCACTGGGCGCCCCTGTGCCGCAATACGCGCACCTCTCGATGATTCTGGGCGACGACGGTCAGAAGCTCTCGAAGCGCCATGGCGCGGTGTCGGTCATGCAGTACGACGACGAAGGCTATCTGCCGGAGGCGGTGAACAATTACCTGGCGCGCCTGGGCTGGTCGCATGGCGACGATGAAGTATTCAGCCGTGAACAGTTTGTCGCGTGGTTCGACCTGAGTCACATCACGCCATCGGCCGCACAGTTCAATACACAAAAGCTGAACTGGCTGAACGCACATTACATCAAGCAGGCCGATGTCGATCGTCTTGCCGCCGATGTGCGCCGCCGCCTGGCGTTGCGTAAAGCGCAAGACTCGGGTGTACCAAGTGTTGAGTCGATTGTGGCGCTGTATCGCGACCGCGCACAGACGCTCGTTGAGCTGACGGATGCCGTAGAACAACTGCAAGGTCACCCGCAGCCGACCGATGAATTGAAGACCCAACATCTCACGCCGGTAACGCTGCCGATTCTGGCCGCGTTCCGCACGGCGCTAGTGAACATTGATTGGGATGTGGCGAGCATTGCTGCCGCGCTCAAAGCCACATTGGCCGAGCATGGCGCGAAGATGCCGGCGCTGGCCATGCCCGTGCGTCTGGCGCTGGCCGGGCAGACACAAACACCGTCGGTCGATGCGCTGATTGAACTCTTCCCGCGCGAGGAAGTATTGAAGCGTATTGATCATTTGCTCGGCTGAGTGGTTGACAGAAAAAGTCGTTGCAATGCGTCAGGATTCTCTGTATAGTCACGCCCTGTTCCTGCTGTACCGCTACGGGGGTATAGCTCAGCTGGGAGAGCGCTTGCATGGCATGCAAGAGGTCTGCGGTTCGATCCCGCATACCTCCACCAGTTAGAGGTTGCAGCAGAAACGGCCCAAGCAGTATCGACGTCCCCATCGTCTAGAGGCCTAGGACACCGCCCTTTCACGGCGATAACCGGGGTTCGAATCCCCGTGGGGACGCCATCTCGCAAGAGATACGCGGAAGTAGCTCAGTTGGTTAGAGTATCGGCCTGTCACGCCGAGGGTCGCGGGTTCGAGCCCCGTCTTCCGCGCCAGACACCTAAAACGCCAGATCTTCGGATCTGGCGTTTTTTTTTCATCCTCTTGTTGCACCTGCACATTTTTGTTGCGTTGCGGCAAAAACGGCCTATAATGACGCCCGGAACACAAACACACCCACCAATCCATTGGAGTAGACCATGACCAAGATGATCAACACTGAAGACCTGATCCAAGCCAACACCGCTGCGATCGCCAACATGCAATCGGTTGCTAACACGGCGCTGGCCGCTGTTGAGAGCCTGGCTGCCCTGAACCTGGGTTTTGCCCGTGAATCGCTGAACAACAGCAGCAAGCACGCCCACGCTGCCCTGTCGGCCAAGACCCCGCAAGAAGTTGCTGCACTGCAAGCTCAAGCTGCCAAGCCGGCTGCTGAAAACATGATGACCTACACCCGTACCGTGTACGAAATCACCACCGGCGCCGCCAAGGAAATCGGTGACCTGATGAAGGGTCAATTCGACCAACTGAACAAGGCTGCTCAGCAAGCTGCTGAAAACGCTGCCAAGGCTTCGCCGTTCGGCGCTGATGTGGCTCTGGCTGCTGTGAAGCAAGCCGTTGCTGCTGGCAACGCTGCTTACGAGAAGTTTGCTCAGGCTACCCAACAAGCTGCTGATCTGGCTGAAAGCAACATTGCTAAGGCGACCTCGGCTGCAACGCGCGCCGCCAAGGCCAAGTAAGCCGAATCCTTTACCAGAAGGGATCTCCTTCGGGAGTGGGGCCCGCAGCCACAAGCTGCGGGCTTTTTTACGCCCCATTTTTGTGCTATCATTATGATTCTGTTGATTTTTTGGCGCCGGCAACACCTTGGTGATGGCGCCCTGCCCGCCGCTTGAATCTACCCCGCCTTTGTCGCGCCATTCTCCCTGCTGCGCTCTTGCTGCTGATCGGCCAACCGCTGGTCGGCCTGGCCGCGGATCAATCTACGGGGGTAGCGGCACCGGAGAAATCGCCGATTAGCTGGGCGCGCGCCGTGAACACCCGCCCGGGGCGCGATGCGCCGGATCTGCTGGAACGGCTGCGCGATGGGTTCGCCATGCCGGACCTGGATAACGAGCTGGTTCAGAAATACCAGAATTACTACATCAAGAATCCGGGCGCCATGAAGCGCCTGCTGGAAAACGGCCGTCGTTACGCCTATTACGTGCTGGAAGAACTCGAGCGCCGCGGCATGCCGAGCGAGCTGGCACTACTGCCGATGGTGGAAAGTAGCTACAACCCGAAAGCGCTCTCCCCGGCGCGCGCCGCCGGCTTGTGGCAGTTTATTCCGTCGACCGGTCGCAACTACGGGCTGAGCCAATCGTGGTGGGAAGACAATCGCCGCGATGTGGTCTCGTCGACCGGTGCCGCGCTCGACTACCTATCGTATCTGTACAGCCTGATGGGCGATTGGCATCTGGCGCTGGCCTCGTATAACTGGGGTGAAGGCGCGGTGGGTCGCGCCGTGGCCAAGAATCAGGCGCAGGGTTTGCCGACCGGCTACGACGATATCCGCATGCCGGCCGAGACCAAGAACTACGTGCCACGTTTACAAGCCATCAAGAATATTCTGCGTAATCCGCAATTGGTCTCGCAGATGGGGCTGCCGGTACTACCGAATCGCCCCTACTTCGAGTCGGTGGCGCTCTACGGCAAGCATATCGATCTGGACACGGTTGCCAAACTCGCCAATATCAGCGTGGACGAAGTGAAAGCACTGAACCCCGAACACTATCGCCCGGTGATGAAGGTCGAGACGATCAATCTCCCGAAGGATCGGGTCTCGCAATTCAAGACCAACCTGAACAATTATCAAGAGACCGAGAAGCCTCTATCGAAGTGGGCAGCGTACACGGTACAGCCCGGTGAAAAGCCGGCGACCATTGCCGATAAATTCAAGATGTCATTGTCGCAGCTGCAAGAGGCCAATGGCGTTTCGCTCAAGTCGCTGAGCAAACCGGGACAACCCCTATTGGTGCTTACCGAGGGGGGCGAACTCCCCAAGGGTGCGGCACCAGTTTCTGAAATGAACGAAAACACGCCGGTCAGCGTGCCCGATGATGACAAGCCGGCTAAGGCTTCGGGCAAGGCCGAGAAGTCGGGCGCCAAGGGCAAAGGCAAAGACAGCGCTAAGGCTGACAAAGCGGATAAATCTGGCAAGGGCGATAAAGGCGACAGGAACGCCAAGACCAGCAAGCCCGACAAATCCGGTAGCAAGGGTAAAGCCGACAAACCGTCCTCAGATAAGCGCAGTAAGTCAGCCAAGGAACCCCCCGCGAGCAACGCGCCAGCCGCCAAGGCCAGCGCCAGCAAAAGCAGTGACAAAGCCAGTGGGAGTAGCAAGGCAACCCCGGCCAAATCCGGCGGTAAAGCCAACAGTAAAGATAAACCGAAGCGCTAGGACGGTTGTCTTAGCGGATCACCGGCACTGACGCCAACAGGGCTTTGGTGTACGCATGCTGCGGCTGCTCGAAGATTTCATGGGTCGTGCCGCTTTCTACAATGCGACCCGCTTGCATCACCGCCACCCGATCTGCCAGATAACGCACGACGCCAAAGTTGTGCGTGATAAACAGATAGGCCATGCCGGTTTCGGCCTGCAGCGCCAGCAATAGATTCAGAATCTGCGCCTGCACCGAGACATCCAGCGCCGAGGTCGGCTCGTCACAAATCAGCAGCGCCGGATTGACTGCCAGCGCCCGGGCGATGGCGATCCGTTGGCGCTGCCCGCCTGAGAATTCATGCGGGTAGCGATCCAGCGCATCCGCGGCTAAACCAACGCGTTCGAGCAAGCCGCTGAGTGCGCCATCCGTCGTGGTTGCCGACGCCAGGCCCAGTGCCCGCGGGCCTTCGGCCAGAATGGACCGAATGCGTTGACGCGGATCCAGGGATGCAAAGGGATCCTGAAACACCATCTGTACATTGCGGCGCCAACCGGCCGGCGGGCGAATGCCCTGCCCGGCAATAGGCGCACCGTTCAACACAATCTCGCCGCCGCACAGGGGTTGCAAACCGAGGATGGCGCGCGCCGTCGTGGTTTTACCGCAACCGGATTCACCGACCAGCGCCAGTGTCTCGCCCGCTTTCAATTGCAGGCTGACGCCATCGACGACCGGTTGTTCAATGGTCTTGCGGCCAAACCAGCGAGAGAGCGGCCAGAGCCAGGCGCCGCGTGATGATTCATAACGCACCTGCAGATCGCGCACTGTCAGTACGGATGTGTCGGCGAAGGGGCCCCGTCGCGGGGACACGCCCGACTCACCATAGGTGGTCATCGCCTCATCGCCGGCGCGCCAGCACAGCACTTGGTGAGATACCGGGTTTGATGTCTGGTCCGCCGGCATGATGACCTGCGGCGGTGACTCGACCAGACAATGTGGCTCCTGATCGGCACAACGCGGCGCAAAGCGACAGGTCATCGGCCACAGGCCAAGTGACGGCACCCGGCCGGGGAGTTGCAACAAGGACTGCCCATGCCCTGCCCGCTCCGGCAAAGCAGCGAGCAGCGCGCGGGTGTAGGGGTGCGCCGGATGGTGCAGCACATCGGCAACAGCACCGCTTTCAACGATCTGCCCGGCATACATCACCGCCACACGGTCGGCACGCGAGGCGACCACCGCCAGATCATGTGTGATCAATAGCACGCCCATCTGCCGTTGTTGCTGCAAGCTTCGGATCAGATCCAGAATCTGCGCCTGAAGTGTGACATCCAGCGCGGTGGTCGGTTCATCAGCCAGCAGTATCTGCGGGTCACCGGCCAACGCCATGGCGATCATGGCACGCTGCTTCATGCCACCCGAAAGCTCGAAGGGATACGCGGCGGCAGCTCTCTCGGGATCGGGCAACCCCACCTGATCGAGCAAAATGCGGACTTCACGTTCGGTGGCCTGCTGATCCAGGCCGCGATGCAACCGAATGACTTCGGCGATCTGCTCCCCGATGCGCATGACCGGATTGAGACTCGTCGCCGGCTCCTGGAAGATCATCGCCATACGATGGCCGCGCACCTGACGCATTCGGGCTTCGGCTACCCGCAGGAGATCTTCCGGGCGGCGCGGATCATCGGTCGCTAACAGTAACCGACCCGATTGATATCGGGCGTTCGGCGGCAAGAGACGCATCATTGCCAGCGACGTCAGTGATTTACCGCACCCGGATTCGCCGAGCAATGCGAGCGTCTCGCCGGCATATAAATCAAACTGGATATTGCTCAGCGCATCGGTCAGCGTGGTAGCGCCCTGAGCATTCTGGCGGGCAAAGGCCAGCGACAGATCACGGACTTGCAGAAGCGGTTGCGTCTTCATCACGGACGCTCCGAACGCGGGTCGAGCGCATCACGCACGGCATCGGCCAGAATGTTGGCGGCCAGCACCAGCACAACCATAAAGATAAAGGCTGCTGTCAGCGTCCACCAGACCACCGGCTCGCGCGACAGTTCCATACGCGCGTTGTTGATCATCAGCCCGAAGCTGAACATGGTGGGGTCGACCCCGATGCCGATATACGACAGCACCGCCTCAGCCAGTACCAGCGAGGAAAACTCCATAACCATGGTGATGAGAATGATGGGGAAGACATTCGGCAAAATATGCCGCAGCAAAATGCGCCCGGCACTCACGCCAAAGGCTCTGGCGGCTTGCACATATTCATATTCGCGCATCTTGAGCGATTCACCGCGGAGCAGCCGGGCGATCCCGGTCCAACTGGTCATGCCCAGAATGATGCAGAGTGAAAGGAGGCGTACATCGCCCCGCTCCACGGCCGTGGCAAACCACTCCGGGTGATTGTCGAGCATGACTTGGATGCTGAGTACCGCAGCAACAATCAGTAACACACCGGGGATTGCGCTTACGGTCGTGTACACGTATTGAATGGCATCATCGACCTTACCCCGAAAGTAACCGGCGGCCAGACCCAGCACCACACCGATCGGCAAAGTGACGAGCGTCGGCACCAGACCGATCACCAGTGCTGTGCGCAGACTCTTCAGCACCTGATAGAGCACATCCTGCCCGACCTTGTCGGTACCGAAGACGTGAAAGTTGTCACTCAGTGAGGCCATCACGCCTGCGAGAATGAAAATCAGACTTAGGGTAATCAGTGTCCATCGACGCGCGACCGGGTGGTTATAGCGAGATTGGGGCGCAGCGCGACGACGCCAGCGGTGCAATGCCAGCCCGATGAATGCAAGTACGGCAAAAGCGCCGAGGCCACCAAGCGCCCCCACGGCTAAGCGCTTGGCGACGTCTATCCAGTAGACCGAGGCACTCACCGGGCCTGGGGGGAAAGCCTGACCCGCGACTTTGAGACGTGGTGCTTCACGACGGACTTCCACATTCCCGTCGGGCAAGGCGATGGTTACCGGTTCCAAGGCCGACAGATTAACGGCCAGGGGTGCCGAGTAGGTTTTTTCGTAACTATCGCGCAGGCCACTCAGGAGCAAATCGAGTACCGAGTTCACCTCGACCGCATAGCGCACCTCTGTCGATTGAGGCGCGCCCGAGTCCTCTATCAAAGCCGGTAATGGTTGACGGAAGTGGATCGAGTCGAGCAAGGCAAACGACGCTGCGACGGCGAGCACCACCGCCGAGACCACGGCCAGTCGTTGCTGGAAAACATTGCGCCAAACATCACGCTGCAGTGGCGACCGGAGAATCAGCACGAGGCCAACGACAAAGCCAAGGAATAGCAGCCAGAGCAAGGCGTCCGTGACCAGACAGACCCAGAGGCTGTCGCGCAGAATGAGAAAGAAATCGATCGGATCCATCATCATTTCAACCGGATACGTGGATCAACCCATGTGTACGACAGATCGGTCAGGATCAGACCGACGAGATACAACACCGACCCCAGAAAAACCATGGCACGGACAACGGCAAAGTCCTGCGCCGCGATGGCGTCGATGGTGTAACTGCCCAGACCCGGAATACCGAAGAAGGATTCCACCAGCAGCGAGCCGAGAAACAGCGAGGGAATCACCACCACCACGCCGGTGAGGATGGGAATCAGACCATTACGCAACACGTGCCCGAACAGGACGCGCGCATCAGACAAGCCTTTGGCGCGTGCCGTGCGCACGTAGTCGCGACCAATTTCTTCCAGAAAGATGGTTCGGTACCAACGGGTAGATCCGCCGATGCCTGCGACAATACTCACGGCGACCGGCAGAACGAGAAAGTGCCACGCCGTCCAGGGGTTGCTCTCGTAGCCGGAGATAGGCACCAGTTTCAACACCCGGGCAAACACGAACTGCCCGCCGATGATGAAAAACAATGACGAGATCGACATCAGCCCCACACAGAGTACGACGCCGGTGCGATCCAGCCAGGTACCACGAAACAACACCAGCATGAGCGCCAGGCTGATGGTGAGACCGAGGCCAATGACAAAGGTAGGCAGCGCGATGGCCAGCGAGGGCCCCATACGTTGCCGGATTTCCTGGCCGATTTCGCGACCATCTTCACTGCGGCCAAACTCCCCGGCAAACAGCCTCATGGATTTATCGAAGAAGATCGTGTCGGTCACCTGCTGCAGCGCGGTGGCTGACTCATTGATGAAGAGCGGCTTGTCATAACCGCGTGCCGCCTTCCACTGCGCAATCGCCTCGGGGGTGACTCGCTTGACGCCCAGTTGCATGCGGGCCATGTCGTCGGGGCTGTTGACCATGAAGAACAGCGCGAAAGTGATCAGGTTCACCCCGATCAGAATCGGCACGGCGTAGAACAGTCGACGCAGAAGATAACGCAGCATCAGTCTCCCCTCACGCGGTTACCAAAGGCGTCCAGCCCGGATCGGGAACGATAGGCACGCACTGCCGGCCAGAGGAGCGCCAGCACACCGGCGACCAGCACGGCGAATGGCCAGAGGAGTGGCTTATTCCATTCTTGACGCAAGGCTTCGCGACGGTCGGCATCCACACGCTCATATTTGAGCGTGTTACTGGCCACATTATTAAGTTTGAAGTTCTGCAACCAGCTGTGCTGCAAGACATAGGTCTTAGGGTAGAACCAGTAGATCCATGGTGCGTCCTCACGCACCAGTCTGAGCATACTGTCGATGACATTCTGACGCGCTGGCCCGTTCGGCATATTCACCATAATCCGGAACAATCGATCGAACTCGGGGTTGTTGTAGTTGGCCGTGTTCTCACCGCCGTGTGCCACTTTACCTTCCGGTCCATAGAGCAGGAAGAAGAAATTTTCCGGGTCAGGATAATCGGCATTCCAGCCAAGGAAGTACATTTGCGCACTGCCCTTACGCAGCTTTTCCTGGAAACGATTGAAGTCGGTACTACGCACAACAAGCTGAACCCCAATTTGATTGAGTTGGCGCGACATCCAGTCCATGGTCGACTTGTCGCCCAGCCCGCCTGATGTCGTGTCCAGATTCAACACCAGTGGGCGACCCGTCTGTCGATCACGGCCATCCGGCCACCCCGCCTGCGCCAGCAGGGCCTTGGCTTCTTTGATACTGCGTCGTTGGGGTGCGCCGTCTTTCCAGGTATAAACCACCGGGTTCATGCCGGCCTGTCCGGACTGATGACCGAAGATGCCCGGCGGAATCGGCCCCATACCCGGCTGACCCCGGCCATTCAAAAAGATGGAAATGAACTCTTCCTGATCGAGGGCGATTGAAAGTGCCTGACGCAGGAGCTTGGCGCGACGCTGCTCTTCGTGCGTTTTACCACCCACGACCGGATCCAGCAGATTGAATCCCAGGTAATAGACCGAGGTACGCACCGAGGTCTGCAAACGAATGCCCTGCGCTGCCATCGCCGGCGACACGTTGACGTCGCCCGTGACGGTGACGCGCACCGCCTGGTCAAAGCTATCGGACGAAATGCCCGATTCGTCGTAATAGCCCTGCAGGAATTTATTCCAGTACGGCAGACTCTCTTTCTCACGACTGAACACCACGCCGTCGATCAAGGGCAATTTTGCATCACAACTCTCAAGCAGGCCAGCGGCCGCATCTCCGGGTTCGCCCTGACAGGGATAGCGTTCGTCGTGAAAGTTGGGGTTACGCGCCAGCTCGATCCGCGAGTTCGGGTTGTTGTGCACCATCATGTAGGGACCGGTACCCACCGGCCAGGTATCGATGCGCACGTTGCTCCGGCGTAATGCCGGCTGACCATAAAACTGATCGACCTCCCGTGGCACCGGTGCAAAGAAGTTCATGGCCAGCCAGTAAATGAACTGCGGGTATTTCCCGTTAAGGGTAATTTCCAAGGTGCGGTCATCGATGGCCACCGCACCCGGCAGCGGCAATGGATCCAGGTCGACCCACACCCCCGGCTGCGCGGCGATTTGAGCTTTGATCTCATCGGACAGTGCCTGCAGGCCCTGAATATGTTCACCCATCATCCCGAAAATCGGCGACTGCACGGCGGGATGCGCCAATCGTTTGATCTGATAGACGTAGTCCTGAGCCTTCAGCAGCCGCGTGCCCGGATCCGCCAGCGCCATAGGGCCAGCGGCGCCCTGCACGGCGCGCGCCTGACGGCCATCGAGATTCATATAGCGCGGCGTGCCATCGGGGTTTTGGCTAAAAGCCGGGTGCGGCTGATACTGCACACCGCCGCGCAGTTTCATCCGGTAGACCGTCCGTCCGATTTGATCGGCCGGGGTAGCTTCGCTGGCCGGACGACCCGATTGGTCAAAGTAACGGATCTCCGGCATGGCTTCGAGCGTGGCCGGAATGAGCGTATAGGGCCGTTTCAGATAGTGGTACTGCAGGGGCGGCTCGTATATCTGCGCAATAAAGCCAATTTCACTGTTGGAGTAGGCAATGGCCGGATCCAGATGCTTCGGGCGCTCGGAGAAACTGGTGTAGATCTTGTTGTTGCCACGTTCGGTCGACGGATACGGATCATTCCATTCAGACCCGCAACCGGCCAATACCGGCAGGCACAGCGTCGCCAGCAACAGCGACCGAACCCTTCGACAAGAGACATTCCACAAAAAAAGCATCCTGCAAGTCTAACTGATCTCCCCCGGCTTCAACGTATAATCACTTTATTGTTACTGGTGCTAAGGAGTCATCATGGGTTTCCTCGCTGGCAAGCGTATTCTGATTACTGGTTTGCTCTCCAAACATTCGATCGCCTACGGTATTGCCAAGGCCTGCCATCGTGAAGGTGCGACTCTGGCATTTACCTTCCAGAACGAACGTTTTCAGGAGCGCGTCGCCAAGTTTGCCGATGAATTCGGCAGCAAGCTGGTGTTTCCCTGTGATGTCAGCGTCGATGCCGACATCGACAACCTCTTTGCCGCCCTCGGCAAAGAATGGGATGGCCTCGACGGCCTGGTGCACTCCATCGCGTTTGCCCCGGGCGAAGCCCTCGAAGGCGATTTCCTCGACGGCATTACCCGGGAAGCCTCGCGCATCGCCCATGACGTTTCTGCCTACAGCTTTGCCGCGCTGGCCAAGGCGGCTCGCCCGATGTTGCTGAAGGGAAACAACCCGGCACTGGTCGCCCTGACCTACCTGGGCGCTGAACGCGTCATGCCCAACTACAATCTCATGGGTATGGCCAAGGCCAGCCTGGAAGCAGCAACCCGTTATATGGCTGCTTCGCTCGGCCCGCAGAACATTCGTGTGAATGCCATTTCGGCCGGCCCGATCAAGACGCTGGCTGCCTCGGGCATCGGTAGCTTTGGCAAGCTGCTGCAACATAATGCCAAGGTCGCCCCGTTGCGCCGTAACGTCACGACGGATGAAGTCGGTAACGTGGCCGCCTTCCTGCTGTCGGATCTGGCCAGCGGGATGACTGGCGAGATCACTTACGTGGATTCGGGCTTCAATATCACGGCGCTGGGTGCTGAGGAAATCTGACACCTCGGAGGGCTGGCCCAACAAAAAACAAAAAGGCCGGGAGTGCGCTCCCAGCCTTTTTTATGCGCACCAGATTACTGCTTGTCGTTTTCCGCCCGCTTGGCAATCTTCACCGGATGTCGATCGCGCAGCGCGACCATCAGGCTAATCACATCGGCCTGCTGCAGGAATCGCTGATAGGCGACGCCGATCTGGGCACGCTTTTCATCGGATAGTGCAGCACCGGCTTTGACACCGCTGACTTTGTAAAGGCTATAGCCCTCACCGCTGACGCCACCGGCATAGGCCGGGAAACGGGCGGTCTCGACGGCAGAGACCAGTTGCATGGCATCCGGACTGAGGCCGTTTGGCTGCAGACGGGAAACAGACTTGGCTGCACCCCATTTGATGTCCACCGATTTACCGGCTTTGAGGTCAGCCAGCTTGGTTTCGCCGTCAGCCGTCGCTTTTTCAACGGCGGCTTTACGCGTCAGAAAATTGCGGATGTCGCCAGAAACCGATTCAAAGGGACGCAGCGATACCGGTTCATAGGCGCTGACGCGGACAGAGACCAGCACATTCGGCGCCACTTCGATCGCCGCGCTGTTGCGACGATCCTTGAGGCTGGCCGGGTTAAAGATGGCCTGCAGCACCTTCGGGTTGGCCAGGATCCCCTGCGCACCCTGCCCGTTGCTGCTGATCCAACCGCTCTCTTCCACTTTCAGGTTGAGTGCTTTGGCGACATCTTTGTAGGTGTCAGACTGTTCATACACCATATTGCTGAAGTTCTCGGATTCTTTGGCAACCACCTTCGGATCGCTCAGCACCACATACGACACCTTGACGCGCTCGGGCACCTGAAACTGACGTGTGTTCGATTCATAGAACTGGCGCACGGCGGTGTCGTCAACGGAGACCGATTTGAGGTAATCGCTAGCCGGCATCAGGGCGGTGGCGACCTCGCGCTCCTGGGTTTCAGCGTCAATGATCTGGTTCAGCTGCGTCTTCGAAATCTGGGTGGTGGCAGCAACACCACTGACCAGCATCTGCTGGGTCAGATCACGACGCAGATTCTGTTCAAAGGCGCTGGGCGTCATGCCCTGAGCACGCAGAATCTGTTCGTATTTGGCCGGCGAGAATTTGCCGTTCTCCTGAAAAGCCGGGATCTGGGCGATGAGTTCGCGCAGGATCACGTCGTTGGCGGCAATGCCCAGACGCTCAGACTCCACAAGCAAGAGCCGTTGCTCGACCAGTTCGTTTAGCACGCTCTGGCGAAACTCCGGTGATTCGAACAGGCGGGCATCGACGGCACCACCCTGACGGGCACGAATCTGATCGGCGCGTTCGCGCATGGCGGTATCCAGCTGCTGCATCGTGATCTTACTGCTCCCGACCCGCGCCACTTCATCGGTGGAAGCGGCATCGCGGAAATAGGAGTCAATCCCCCAGAAGGCGAATGGCAGGGTAATAAGCGCCAGCAGTAGTTGGACAAATTTACGGTGTTTATTAACGAGATCAAACATGAAGCAGAACCTAATCAGTTGATTTAAAACGACGCGACATTACACCACGGAACACGCTGATTCCGAGGGCGATCACGAGAATAGGATCAAAGAGATAATCCCAGAGGTTATCGCTACCCAGCAAATGAAAGCCAAAGGCCATCAGATCCATCGACAGTAGGAACGTTACCCCAGCGGCAATGCGACCCCAGCGGGCGACCCAGACGACCAGCAACGCCAGCAAGAACCAGGGTTGATAACCGAAGGCATAAGGGTCAAAGGATCCGGAACCCAATGCCAGCACATAGAACAGCACCATGCCGCTGAACAAGGCAATGCGCCGCTTCAGAGGGAGCTCGACATGACACCATGTACGCAACAAGTCCGGAAAGCCCAGCCAGGCAAAGAAAAGGATCCAGGTCGCCGGCGTGAGGTCGCCGGTAAACCCATACACATAGCGCCAGAGCGGTAAGCCACCAAACGGCAACCAGAGCGCCGCCACGAGCAGCAACACCCAAAAACGGCGACGGATATCAGGCTCGCGATAGAGCGCGGCGAATCTTGTCATCGGCGTCATCATCGGGCGACCGCCGCAACCGTCGGCGTACCGGGTTGATTGAGCCAGGCCTGGCTGAAACGGGCGTGGCGAATACCCTGCCGCTTCCAGGTGTAGAGCAGATGAACCATGCCGCTGCTATCTTGCAGGAGTGCCGGATAGGAAAATTCATCGCGATCGTTAGCGCTTTCTTCGATGATTCGTACCAGACTCCAGGTCTCCCCCTGATTGGTGGAACGCAACAACGACAACTGGTTGCGGTTACCCGGAATCGGGTTACACGCCATGAGTAGCGAACCATCGCGCAGGCCAATCATGGCTGCCGCGGCATTGGGATTCGGAATCTCACGCGCGGATTGCTGCACCCAGCTCTGCCCACCGTCGCGCGTTTCGCTCCACTGGATCTGGTTGGGCCCCGGTCCGGCGTCGCGCAGTGCCGCCACAGCGTGCGAGCCATTCAGCGGCACGACGGCGGGTTGTAGCGTGGGCCGCGGCATCGCCATGCGGGATTTTTCCAGCACACGACCGTCGGCATCGAGGCGCAACCATTCGCCATGTTTATTAATGAACTCGTGATACACCGGCAAACCCAGGCTGCCATCGGCGTACCAGACGCCCGGGTTACGCACGAGCGTACTCAGGTTAAAAAACGGGCTGGTGATGATGCGCCGGGCATTCGACCAGCGCGCCCCCCCATCGACTGATTGACTGCGGTTGATGGCGCTACCGGCCCATCCGCCATAAGAGACGCTGACAAAAAACAACTGCAGGCGACCCGGTTCGGACACCAGCAGTGGGTTTCCCAGCTTACGGATATTGCGCCCCAGCTGGCGTTCAGCCTGTGCGCGGCTGAGCATTTCTCGGGCGGGCATCCAGTCGCGCTGGCCGGCTACCCATTCAGACTGGTAGAGCGACACATCGGCCGCCCCTTCCCGGCTGCCGCCAAACCAGGCAGCCAGGAGGTGCACCGATTGATTGCGTGTTTTGTCGGTCGGCAGAATCTCCGCCACGGTTGCGGCATGCGCCGACGGCGTGGGCTTGGGCAAATCCTGCCATTCAAAGCGGGGGGGCAGCGCTGCCGCCAGGCGCTGTTGTGCCGCGGCATCCTGAGCTCCCGGCACTGCAAAAACAGCCTTCTCCGGCACACGCACCCCCAGAATGGCGATGACCACGGCCATCGCAAACAAGAGCGTTCCGGCCCAGTGACTAAACTGGGTTGGCTTCATGGAAAAGCGGACAATATCGCGGATTCATCCCGGCATTTTATCCCAAGGACAGGTATCATTCGGGGTTTACCGCTTAAGGGTTTCTGCCTAAACCGCCGACTGATGGATATCCGTTTCCAACGCGCCGTTGATAAATATGCCGGGGTGCCGCTTTGCGCCCTCTTCACCGCCTGGGACTGGTGCATTCGTAAACTCGGTTTACGCCGTCAACGACCGGAAACACCGCAACGCATTCTGGTGATTCTGTTGTCCGAAATGGGTAGCCTGGTACTCGCGGAACCGATGTTCCGCGCGATCAAGGCACGCTACCCGGATGCCGAGTTGCACGTGATGCTGTTCGCCAAGAATCGCGAAGTACTTGATCTCCTCAACGTGGTACCGCCAAAGAACGTCATCACGCTGAACGATGCCGATCTCAAGGACTTTGCCCGCGACCTGTGGCATGCCTTGCAAAAAATGCGTGCGTTGCGTTTTGACGTCGTGATCGATTGTGAACTCTTTGCCCGGGTCAGCAGTCTGATTGCCTACCTGTCGGGGGCACCGGTGCTGGTAGGGTTTGAACCGCACACCCAGGAAGGCCTATACCGCGGCGGCTATCTGACCAATCCGGTGATGTACAACCCGTATCGCCACCTCAGCCACCAACTGTTGACGATGGTGGAGGCGATTGACGCCACCACCCACCCCGCCGGTAAAACCCTGCCGCCCGACGCGGCCATCACGCCGCCAACGCTGGTGTTCAACGACGGCGAGGTCGCCAGCGAAGCTACTAAACTGGAAGCCGACTTCCCTGCCATCGCCGGCAAGCCACTGGTGCTGATCTACCCGAGCGGGGGGATTCTGCCCATCCGTGCCTGGCCGCTGGAAAACTACTACCGCGTTGCCGACCACTTCCTACAACAAGGCTATGCCGTCGGCGTGATTGGACTTAAAGGGGATAAGGCGTTTGGCCAATCGGTGCTCAACCACTGCCGCAACCCGCTCTGTATTGACCTGACCGGTTACACCCGCTCCGTGCGTCACCTGCTCGCCCTGTTCCACCGCGCCGCGCTGTTAATCACCAACGATGGTGGCCCGGGGCAATTCGCCGCCATGACGCCGATCCCGACGATCATTCTGTTCGGCCCGGAAACGCCCCGTCTCTATCGCTCTTGGGCCAAGAATGCCTACTTCTTCCATCAGCCGCTGGCGTGTTCGCCCTGCCTCACCGCGTACAACCACCGCATGTCGCCTTGTGATGGCGACAACCAGTGCCTGAAGCAGATTACGCCGGCGCAAGTCATCGAAAAAGCCCACGAGTTGCTGGGTTTGCCGGCTGCCGCCCGCCCGGCTGAATTTACGCTGGCAGCACACTAACCCGCGGCCAATGCGTCAGCTACTTCAGACCCTGCAACAATTGCCGCTGATTGGGCCGTTGTTCCGCCCGCGTTTTATCAAATTCGGCATCGTCGGGGCTTCCGGCGTTGTGGTCAACCTGAGTATGTTGTATCTGGGTCAGGAGTTTCTCTTCAAAGAGATCGCCCAGCAAACGCTGCGCCTGAACATCTCGCTGGCCTTTGCCATTCTGATTGCGACCATCAGCAACTTCACCTGGAACCAGCGCTGGACCTGGCATGACCGTAAGGCGTTACGCACGGTGCCCATCGTTGTCCAGTTTGCCCAGTACGCACTGGCCTGCTGGATCGGTATTGCCGTGCAATTCGGCCTGACCAATCTGTTTGCGCTGTTCCTGCACTACTTGCTGGCCAACCTGATCGCCGTGGTCATCGCCAGCCTGTTTAATTTTGTCGCCAATGATCTGTGGACCTTCGGTCGCCTGAAGTTGAACCGAGAGCTCCGTCAGCCCGACCCCAATGACGCGTAAGGTAACGACCCGATCGGCATCTCGTTCACGCGAAGCGGGCACTGATTCCTACTGGGCGGTTCTGGGGTTGGTGGCGATGGTCGCCCTGGCGGTCGCCACGTATTTCTTTGGCCTCGATAGCCTGCAAATTCCCAAGAATGGCGACGAGTTTCCCTACGCGCACATCACCCGGCTGACCGCCGAAAGCGGCCATCTGCTACCGCTCCAGTCTGCGCTGGAAAATATGCGCAACACCAAACCGCCCATGCTGTTCTGGCAAGGGGTACTCAGTACGCACTGGGGACACGAATGGACGCTGTGGCACCTGCGCTACCCCAACGTGCTCTATACGCTGGCAACCGCCGTTCTGGTCGGGCTACTCGGCTGGAAGTGCGGCCAACATAAAGTCAGCACCGGTTTACTGGCCGCCGTCTTGTGGCTGGCCTTTTTCAGTACCTACCGATTTGGCCGACCCTTTCTCACCAACGCCGGCGAAATATTCTGGCTGTTCCTGCCTTTTTTCCTGCTGCTCTACAAAGGGAAGAAAGCCTTCGATTCGGCCTGGGGCATGCCGTTCATCATCGGCATCAGCATTGGTATCGGCCTGCTCTACAAATCGTTTGCACTCCTGCTGCCCGTGGGGCTGGGCCTGGCCTTCTGGTACTGGCGTTGCCGTCATTATCGTCCGGGCGATTTTTTAAAACGCGATGTTTATAAACTGATTCTGATCGCGCTGCTTTCGCTGGGGATCTTCGGGGTCTGGTTTGCGCTCGACCCGGACCCGCAAGCCATCTGGAACGAATTTGTCATTGGCGAGAACGCCGGTAAGTTTGATCCCCACGGCCCGAGCTATCTCGCCAAGATGTTCTGGGGCGATGGCAGCATCTGGGTATTGGCCACAGGCTATGCGCTTAACGCGGGTCTGCTCGCCGTCGTCGTGATTGCTTCCATGGCGTTGGCGCTATGGCGTGTGTTTCGTCACAACGACCTGAGCGACGATGAGAAATATCTGTGGTGGTGGGTACTCATTCTATTTGTGGTGTTCTGCTTCCCCAGCCAGCGTTCCAGCCGTTATCTGTTGGAAGCAATGCCGGCGTTGGCCGTGCTGATTGCGCTGGTCTGGTTCCGTCTGAGTCGCTGGATTCTGTTCATCACTACGCTGATCTGCATCATCGTCATCGGTGCGATCGGCTATCTCGGCTGGCGCCTCCAGCACGATGTCGGTGAACCAATCTACAGCGCCACGCTGGCCGTCGTGTTGGTCATTGTGCTCGCGACGCTGACGCTATCGTTACTAATCCCGCGCCTGCTACCGTGGTTCACGCTACCGGCGGTCTTTGCGGCATATCTCACCCTGACGGGCTTTCTCGGCGTCTTTGATGGCCCGAAGGGACGCTATACCGACGCCACCCAGCAACAGGTGGTCGGCCAGACCGTGTGGGTGCCATACAGCTTCAATGCCGCTTATGAGCAGTATCGATTCCTGTTACCGGGCGCCAACATCCGTGGCTATCGTGACGATGCCGGTATCCCGCTCCAGATATTGCGTGAACGTTATCCGCTATTGATCATGCAGCAACCGCTGGACAAACCAGTCTGCACCGACTGTCGCATACTGGGTGAACGACTCGAATTACGCGGACGCCAGAGCGACGAAGAAATCAAGGCGATGCTGCAAGGCGCCGTGGCGCGCCATCTCTTCGTCCGCGAAGTGCTGATCGATAACCGGGGTAACACGCCCTGAGCCTTAACGCATGCAGGCTTTGGTGATACGTCGAATTGCCTCGTCAAGCGTTGCCCGTGTACAGCCGAAATTGAGGCGGACGTGATCGGTCGCCCCGGGCAGAAAGCTTTCACCCGGCGACAAACCCACACCCGCCGCCTCAAAAAACCGGGCGGCCGATTGTCCCACTGGTAAATCAAGCCCACTCGCATCAATCCATGCCAGGTAGGTGGCCTCAGGCGTTTGAAGCTTGAGACCCGGAACCTTGTTCAATGCGCTTGTCAGCTGATCGCGGTTGCCCCGCAGGTAATCGAGCACGGCATCACGCCACGGCACGCCATGACGATAGGCCGCTGCCATCGCGGTATATCCCAGCACGTTGATATGCGGCACGATACCGGCGATCACCCGTTCAAAACGGCGGCGCAAAGCGGCATCGGGGATCACCGCAAAAGCGGCGCCAAGCCCGGGGATGTTATAAGTTTTAGAAGGCGCGAGCAGCGTGATCGTGCGACGGGCGATCTCGGGCGACAAGGTGGCAATCGGGGTGTAACGGACGCCAGGTTCGAGCAACAACTCACAATGGATGTCGTCGGAGCAGATGATCCAGTCATGCCGTTCAGCCATCGCGGCCAGCCCCTCTAATTCGTCTTTGCGCCAGACACGACCCACCGGATTGTGCGGATTACACAGCATCAGTAACCGCGTGCGGGCATTCGTTGCCGCGGCAAGCGCCTCCAAATCCCACACCCATGCGCCATGGGCGGTGGTCAAAGGCACCGTTAGCAGTTGCCGGTCACTCAGCTTGGGTGCCGACATGAACGGGGGATAGATCGGTGTCGCCGTCACCACTGCATCGCCCGACTCGCCCACCGCGCGGCAGCACACATTCAGCCCGGTCACCAGACCCGGTAACCAGACCAGCCACTCCGGCTCGACATGCCAACCTAAATCACGTGCCAGGTGAAGCAGCACCGCTTCCTGCACCTCGGCGCTAACGTGCGGATAGCCAAAAACCCCATGTGCGACCCGCTCGCGCAATGCTTCAATGACCGCCGGGGGTGCCGCAAAATCCATATCGGCCACCCACATGGGGAGAATGCTCTGCCCGGATTGATGGGGGTAGCGACCCCACTTCAGCGAGTCGTCGTGCGGCGACGACAAGCGGTCGATGGGGGTATCGAAGTTAAACGGCATCATGACGACATTATCGCCATAAAAACACAGCCCCGCTCGGATTACTCCGGCGGGGCTGTTTGTTGCGGTTGATCAGCGACGAGGCCAGAATACCTCGTCAGATCAAAGCGACATTACTTCTTGGCCGACTTCTTGGCCGAACCCGCAGCCTTCACGGCAGCCGAGGTTGCAGCCGAAACACCAGCTTCGGTAAATTCAGCCGCTTGCTTGGCAGCCTTGTTCAGGTTGTCGAACGCCGAGTTAGCGGCAGCAACAGCCTGGCGAACGGCGGCCAGCGCCACATCCGAACCGAACGGCGATGCCTTGGCAGTCTTTTCGGCCAGATCTTGAGCAGCCTTGTTCAGTTCAACGAACTGCGACTGGATCAGCTTGCTCAGCTCATTGGCGGCACCGGTCGAGATTTCGTAAACGCTACGCGAGTAGGCAACGGCCTTTTCGACAGCCGGTTGACCCAGAGCGGCGTTCAGCGAAGCGGCTTCTTCCGGGGTCTTGACGCCCATGACCGCCTTGGCGTTCTTGGCGCTATCGTTCAGGGCTTCGCGAGCGGTACCCAGGTTCAGAGCAGCCAGGCTCTCGGCAGTGGCCAGAGCCGTGTTGGCCACCGACAGCAGGGTGTCGATCGCAGCCTTGTTGGCCGACAGGATGTGTTCGTTATTCAGTGTCATAGTGAACTCCTAATAGATAAAAAATAGTCGATCTGGAAAGGTGTGTCTCGAAAGTTGCTTGATGGTGAATCTTTGCCCGAACAAGCCAACTGAACGCATTCAGGTTGATTTGTGCGGTGCAACAATATGAATTATAGGGGGCAAAAAACGGCTGTCAAGAAAAATTTTGTGCAAAGCAGCAGATTTTATTGTTCCATGCTTTCGATTAGTTAAATGTCATATTATTTGGAGCCTCACCCAACTTTCTAGCAATACGGCATGATGCTGTTATGACGCTTGAAACCCTCAATAGCTATCTCAAAGCCCGGCCGCCGCTATCAGAACGTCTGGCGGCTGGAAAAACGCTGCGCCAAAAAACGCCGCGGCGCGAACTGACGCAGTTCAAAACCCGGACTGGCCGGCGTGACGCGGTGAGGATTCTCACGGCGCAAGCCCGTTCGAGAATCGCCGACTTGGTGCCGATCCGTCATGCGCGAATGTCCGCCGATCCCTTTGCGTTCTTTCGGGGTGGCGCGGCAATCATGGCGCAAGATCTGGCGATGCTGCCCTCGCCCCCAATCACCGTGCAACTCTGCGGCGACATGCACGTCAGCAACTTTGGTTTCTTCTCCACGGCCGAACGGCGACTGGTTTTTGGCATCAACGATTTTGACGAAACCCTGCCCGGCAATTTCGACTGGGATCTGAAACGTCTTGCGGCCAGTGCCATGGTAGCCGCACAGAATCTTGGCCAGGATCAGGTGTACGGTGAACACATCGTCCGGCACATGTGCAGCATCTACCGGAAATATCTATTCCAGTATGCCGACACCCCCTATGTTGAGCTGACGCGAACCTATATCGACGACGTGGCAATCATGGCGCAGGCCGCAAGCCCGAATGTGAAGAATGCTGCCCGAAGGTTCGTCTCGCAACAAATGGCGAAAGCCCGTTCAAATAGCAACCAGAGCGTGATCGGAAAAATTACGGAACGTGTGGGCAAGCATGTCCGCCTGATCGATCGGCCCCCGCTGGTGACCCATCGCACAGTGAGCGAGGGGGGTAACAATATTGTGGTTCTGTTGGATGAAGGGCTCAAATCCTATGCAGACACCCTGCCCTCTGATCGCAAGCATATTCTCGAGCAATACCGGCTTCTGGACTATGCCCGTAAAGTGGTCGGTGTCGGCAGTGTCGGCCTCCCCTGCTGGATCCTCTACATGGAAGGCCTAAACCAGCATGACCCACTCTTCCTGCAATGCAAGGGCACCGCACGATCAGTTCTGGCTCCGCACTTTCCGGATAAGCAGTTCCGCTCGCAAGGCGAGCGCGTGGTTTCTGGCCAGCGCCTGATTCAGGGCGCCCCCGATCTTTTTCTGGGGTATGGCATCACCCGCGAAGTCGAGTTCTATATGCGCCAACTGCGCGATATGAAAGGGGGTATCAGCATCGGCAACGCCAAGGGGGACATTGGTGTTACCGAGTTCTACGATTATGCGGGGCTCTTTGGTTGGGCGCTGGCCAATGCACACGCCCGCTCGGGTGATCCGGCCATGCTGGCGGGGTATTGCGGCAAAGGCGACCAGTTAGATGAGGCGATGGTGCAATTTGCCAAGGCCTATTCAGAACAGAATCTGGCGGACTACGAGATGTTCATTAAAGCCATACGCGCCGGCAAACTTCGCTGCGCCGACCTGGAACAATAGCGCCCAGACCCATGACAAATGCGTGGACCTTACTGATCCTGGCCGGGATCTGTGAAATCGGCTGGCCGCTGGGCTATAAATTGGCTCAGGCCAATGCAGGTCTGCATCAGGTGAGCTGGTTCGGTTTCTCCGGCCTGTCGATCGTGCTGAGCGCCTGGTTGCTCTGGCTTGCCCAGAAGGAAATCCCGATCGGAACGGCCTATGCGGTCTGGACGGGTATCGGTGCCGCCGGCACCTTCATTCTGGGCATTGCGCTGTTTGGCGAACAATCGTCCATGCTGCGCTGGCTGGGCGCCGCCATGATCATCGGCGGCGTTGTCATTCTCAAATCGGGCAACTAGGCCTACTTGCTTAGGGCGCCCACCGCTCTGAGATAGCCATATATCTGCCGCGCCATGCGCTGTCGTTCGGCCGCCGGCCGCTCCGGGGCCAACGGCGGCATCGAGGTCAACGGGTTCTTGCCGGAGGGATCGAGCACCCAGGTGGCCATCCGGGCAAACGACTGGCCAGCCGCCCACTGACCGAGGTCGATCGGCATCTTGGAACCGCCCACACCATTGACCTGATGGCAGGCCAGACAGTATTTCAGAGTTAGTTGTGCGCCCTCTTTATAGCGTTCCGGCAACATCGGCGGCATCAGACGCGCGAGCCGCGCGCGATCGACCACGCCCACGCGCGTGACCTGATAGGGCCAGTAGGTAGCCCCATCGGCGCGCAGATCCGGCTGCAGCACGTTGTCCCACACCAGATACCAGGGCCCCAGGCTCACCCGATGATTGAGCGGCGGAGTTTCGATACTGAAATCCCCGCCCTGGGCATTGGCATAAACGAGATAGGCGGCATATTGCAGTAGTCGTGTTGAAGGAATCATCGACCGATAACCGTCTTTTGCTTCAAAGGCCACCAGCGCCTCCGGCGCGCGCCACCCCTCCCCCAGAAGATGGTCAAGCAGCGGTATGACCGGATAACCCTTATAGGTAACCTCGACCGGCTTGAAGGGTTTGGATTCGTGCGGTTCGATCACCGTAATAGGGGCTGCGGTAAAACCATCCAGATGCGCAGCGGGTGACGGCAGCAGCAGATCGCCGGCCAATGCCCGCACAGCCCAGAGGCTGTATAGCGGCAGTGCGAGCAGACGAACCCAAACCCGCATGATCAATGACCTTCGTGAGCCGCTTTGCTCAGCAGGAGTGATTGATTCATCTGTTTGTCGACCAGCACCATTGCATAGGCCGAGAACAGGAAGACGACGTGAATGATGACCTGCCACATGATCGTATGATTGGCGATGTTCTCGGCGTTAATGAAGGTTTTCAGGAGATGGATCGACGAGATACCGATAATCGCCGTCGATAACTTCACCTTAAGCACCCCGGCATTCACGTGCGATAGCCACTCCGGCTGGTCCGGATGACCTTCAAGGTTAAGCCGCGAGACGAAGGTCTCGTAGCCACCGACGATCACCATGACTAACAGGTTCGCGATCATCACGACGTCAATCAGCCCGAGCACCGACAGCATGATCACGGTCTCGCTGACGTGCTCGGTCAGTGCGCCCATGATCAAATGCTTCAACTCGACCATGAACTGATAAACGTAAATACACTGCGCGACGATCAGTCCCAGATAAAGCGGCGCCTGCAGCCAGCGGCTGGCGAAAATCAGTTTTTCCATCGGATTGGGCATTGCCGAAGAACGGACGGGATGTTCCATGGTGCGGGCATCAGGGTTAACCAAGATGCTGACGATTATACTGTCCTGATGTCTGAGACGCTTTACGAACTCCCCTGCCCCTTTGATATCGAAACCGGCATCGTCCGTCTGCTAGAACCTCTGGACAGTGATCCGGATACGCT
>JBDLTT010000038.1:0-36064 GCA_039805725.1 Pseudomonadota bacterium
CCCCCATTGTCCAAAATTCCCCACTGCTGCCTCCCGTAGGAGTCTGGGCCGTGTCTCAGTCCCAGTGTGGCGGATCATCCTCTCAGACCCGCTACAGATCGTCGCCTTGGTAGGCCTTTACCCTACCAACTAGCTAATCTGACATCGGCCGCTCGTATAGCGCAAGGTCTTGCGATCCCCTGCTTTCCACCTCAGTGCGTATGCGGTATTAGCGTAACTTTCGCTACGTTATCCCCCACTACACGGTACGTTCCGATGCTTTACTCACCCGTTCGCCACTCGCCATCAGAGGAGCAAGCTCCTCCATGCTGCCGTTCGACTTGCATGTGTAAGGCATGCCGCCAGCGTTCAATCTGAGCCAGGATCAAACTCTTTAGTTTAATTCCTGTTTAAAACTCACGCTTGACGGATATTTCTATCCTTGAGGCGTAAGTGCACTACTTAACTCTTGAGCAAGTCCAAAAGGACTCGTCTCCGTCAAGCAAACACCCACACCTATCGGTTGTCTATGTTTTTAAAGATCAGATCTACTCACAGAACAGATGCCCCGTCAGCAGAGAAGCGAGACTATAGCAACTTAAATCTGAAGCTGTCAACACTTCGTCTCGAACTGCCACCACATGAAGTGTTGGTTGCGGGGACAGGATTTGAACCTGTGACCTTCGGGTTATGAGCCCGACGAGCTGCCAGACTGCTCCACCCCGCGTCCGAGAAGCCAAGCATTATGCCGGCTCCATAAACCCATGTCAAGAACTATCTCACTCTGACGTTCCGAGAGGTGGGGCCAGCCTCCTACTTTTCAAGCCACTTGAGCAGTGGCGCCCATTGCTCGAGGTCTCTGGTGTGGCGCGAGCGCGGCGGGTCAAAGACCGTACGCCCCGAGGCGGCGGCATTCACATAGTTGGATGTCGGACGAATGTACGCCAGGATTGGCAGGTCAAAGTGCTGCAGAAACTCTTCCAACATCACAGCGGCGCGAGTCCGCGGATCCACCCGCATCGCCACGATGCCTACCTTATCTCGCTGACCACGCAGATCGTTGCGCAGGCTATTCAGAAAATCTTCGGTGGCCGCCATATCAAATACGGACGGTACCACCGGGATGATCGCCCGATCCACCAGGCGAAAATAGTCGCTGAGTTTGTAACCCTGTAAACCTGCCGGCGCATCGATCACCGTTACGTCAGCCCCCTTGGGCAGCGATGCCATAAGCTGGCCACCCCCAAAGAACCCATTCACGGGCGGCAGCGATTCTTCACGAAAAGACATCCACCGCAACGACGACTGCTGACGATCCAGGTCGCACAGCGTCACGCTCTTGCCCTGGTTGGCCGCCCAGCCTGCCAGATTGGTGGCCAATGTCGTTTTGCCACACCCACCTTTGGGATTACAAACCATGACTGAAGTCATAAAACATCCTCAAGCAATCAATAAATGCGCCACCGGCGCCAGTTTTGTTTAGACTAACCAATTATAGATTTCTTTACGATCTTTACGATCTTTACCATCACACCCCATGAACCATAGCGACCCAACCACCTCTACGCCATCAAAACAGCAGGGCATCCAGTCCATTGAAATCGGGGGCGCCATTCTAAGAGCACTCGTTGCTTCGGGGCGGCCGGCCATGCTGAGGGACATCGCCCGCTTGAGCCAAATGCCGCCCGCCAAGGTGCATCGTTACTTGGTCAGTTTTCAGCGGATGGGTCTTGTTAGCCAAGATCTTCAATCGGCACGCTATCACCTCGGCCCCTTCGCCCTGACCTTGGGGCTTTCCGCACTGGCCGCCCTTGATCCAGCGCGCCTGTCCGTGCCGATCCTTGAAGAGCTTTGTGATGAGATCGGCATGGGCGTTGGACTCGCCGTTTGGGGAAGTAGTGGCGCAACGATCGTGCGTTATATCGATACGGGTAACGTTATTTCCGTTTCCCTAAAAGTCGGGCGCGTCCTGGCGCTCCATGACTCCGCGACGGGCCGTTGCTTTACTGCCTTTGGCTGCAACGCGGTTGTTCAAGAGGCTCTGGCAGCTGAACTTAAGCAAGTTGCCGCAGCAACTAAAACCAGCGTAGCCGAGCTCAAGAAAGCCCAGGACAAACAGAACGAAAAAAGCCGCCTTTATGGAATCGCCAGCGCTGGCGGCAGCAACCATATTCCGGGCATCAATGGTTTAAGCGCTCCCGTGTTCGATCATACCGGGCAAATGGTTGCGGCCATTACCGCCTTAGGTTCGGCCGGCGTCTTCAAGGCAGACCCCAGGAGCAAAGAAGCCGCTCAGGTCAAGGCCGCTGCTGCCAAGCTCTCCAACCTACTCGGCTACAATGAGCGCGCCGTAGACTCAGCATGAGCTGGTTGTTTTCGACACAGATTCCGAGAGCAATCCGGTAATGACCAGATACGGCACAAGAATGAGCCAGTAAACCCAAGCCAATGCAAAAATGTGTAGCGGATCACCGCCGCCAAAACCGCTCATGGCATGAAGAAACGCTTCGCCGCGTATCGCGCCACGTACCCCTTCTTCTACAAAACTCAACACAAGAACAATCAGCAGATAGATCACCGATCGCGGCAAAATAGCCGACCACAAGCGGGTCTTACTCACATCAGGCATCGGCAGCAGCAGCTGTCCGATCAGCAAAAACTTGGCACAAATTGCCGCCTTGATCCAGGCGAAACCCCAGGCTTCAAGCGGCAAGCCAGCGCGGTTTTCGGTTTCGTACAGCAGAAGATTGAGTGCACTAAACCAGATCCCGAAATACAGCGTCAGGTGCAAGACATTGCGTATTTCGGATCCGAGGCGCTTGTGCAACGATTCTTTTTGTTCCGACATTGGCCGCCCCATCACGATCGATTCTGGATGGTGCCCCCAGTCGGAATCGAACCAACACCTGATGATTACAAATCAACTGCACGACCTTCATGCTATGGGGGCACGCCGCCGGCATTATAGGCGAGAATTAGGCTCGATGCTCATCAGGCCTGAGACGAACCCGCGATGCAATCACGCCGCTCAGAATAATCAGGCCTATTGCGGCCCAGCCCAGCGTGTCGATGCGTTCACCAAAAAATATCCAGCCGAACACGCTGGCAAAGATGACCGTGGTATAGGCCAACGCATTGGAAAACACGGTTTTGCCGCGCCGGTAGGCACGGGTCAGCGCCAATTGCGCGCCGGTTGCAAACAAACCGGCCCCGATGAGCCAGATCAAATCTGCAGGGGCTGGCCAATGAAAGCCATGCCAACCTACCCACGTCAACGCGCCTAACACTGAGAGCAACGAGAAGTAGAAGACAGTGCGCCACTCAGGCTCACCGAGCGCGCCCAACTGTTTAATGTGAAAGTACGCCAGGCCAGCAAGGCCACCAGAGATAAGCCCAAGTACTGCTCCGAGGAGGTTGTCACCATCAATGGATGGGCGAAGCAATAAGGCCACGCCGCAGAAACCGAGGAGGAGCGCAATCCAGGCCAGGCGATTTGGCCGAACGCCACGCAGCAAAATTTGCCAGATCACAAAAAAGATCGGCGAGGTGTAATTCAACGTCACCGCAGTCGCCAGCGGCAACTGCGTCATTGCATAGAAATAAAGAAAAAGGGCTGAAAAGCCAGAAATCGATCGAAAGGCATGGCTCTTCAGATGCTGCGTTCCGGGAGACTGGCGACGGAGCATCATCATGCCGGAAATGACCAGCAGGGCGACCATGCAGCGCCAGAGAACGATCTCTCCGGAATCGTTATGCTCAGCAGCAAACTTGACGCAGACGCCCATGGCACCAAACAAGAGGCCTGCCACTACCATCCATAAGGACTGCAAGCCAGCGCGGTAATGCGTGTGAGCGATCACGCGTTGGTGCTCCAACCGCGTTCAATCCGCAAAAGGCTTAAGTCGGTCGCCCAACATGCGGCGGTAGAACTCGTGAAAGTGGAGCATGCCGTCTTCCATGGGCGACTGATACGGGCCGACTTCATTACGCCCCGCGCGCTTAAGCGCCAGACGCCCGCGATCCATCCGCTCGCCGATTTCGTCGTCTTCAATCGCGGTTTCCATATAAGCAGCCTGCTCGGCCTCGATAAACTCGCGCTCGAACTCGACAATTTCTTCGGGATAGTAGAACTCGACGATGTTCATCGTTTTGTCGACGCCCTGAGGATGCAAGGTCGACACCACCAGCACATGCGGATACCACTCGACCATGATGTTCGGGTAGTACGTCAGCCAGACAGCGCCATGCACGGGATTGATGCCGAGGTGTTTGTACTGCGTGAGCACCTGCTCGTGCCACTTAGCATAGGTTGCCGAACCCGGCTTTGCCAACGAGGTGATACCCACACGCTGGATCGAATACCAGTCACTAAACTGCCAGGTCAGCTCATCGCAGTTAACGAAACCACCCAGGCCGGGATGGAATGGCGCAACGTGGTAATCCTCCAGATACACCTCGATAAAGGTTTTCCAGTTGTAGTGGCACTCGTGTGCAACGACTTTGTCGAGCTTATATCCCGTAAAGTCGAACGTCTGTGCCAACGCCATGCCGGCAAGGTCATTGACGATATCGCGTTGACCTTCGAATAGCAGGCCATGCCAATTCTGTAGCGGTGACCGCTGTAAATTCAAACAGGGGTTTTCCGGAAAATGTGGCGCACCGACCAAACTGCCTAATCGGTCATAGGTCCAGCGATGCAACGGGCATACGATATGTCGATCGAGCGTTCCGGCACCATCCAGCATGAGCGCCTGACGATGGCGACAGACGTTGGACATCAGATCGATCCTACCGCCCTGATTGACCAGCATCGCGCCGTGATCTTTAATTTCGAGCGTACGGTAGGCCCCCTCGTGGGGCGCCATGAGCTCGTGACCCACGTAGCCTGGTCCTTGCGTGAAGAAAACTTCCTTCTCCAGGGCGAGCAATTCCTCACTGGAATACCAGGCAACCGGCAACTGGGTGCGCGCTGCTGTTAACGATTTGGGCGAGTCAAAGGCTGACATCCCCTGATCCTCCGCACACGATCATAAGAATAGAAAAGCCCGCTATTATAACCTGCCGCAAAATTGACCGAAAGCCCCAAATCAGTTAGATTTCAACGTTTTAGTGCCGCCCAACACGGTACGCTTTGTGACCGAATTTCGTGAGCCTCATGCCCCCTCGTAAAACCGCCAATTCGCCGGCAAACAACACTGCCCATAGCGCCGCATCGGCGGTGGCCTCCCTGGGCTTTGAAGAAGCCATGGCCGAGCTGGAGCAACTGATTCAGGCGGTCGAAAACAACCGGCTACCGCTGGAAGAAACTTTGCAAAGCTACCAGCGCGGCCAGCAACTCATCGCCCGCTGCAACACCCTGCTCCGTGACGCTGAGCAGCGAATCCAGCAATTTGATGGCGAACACCTGAGCGACTTCACCCCTCCGGAGAAGGCATGAGTTTTCAAGCCTGGATGCAGGCGATCCGGGAGCGCACGACCACGGCGCTCGACCAGCACTTACCGCTGAGCAGCCACGCGCCTCAGCGCCTGCACGAGGCCATGCGCTACGCCTGCCTAAATGGTGGCAAACGACTACGCCCGATCCTGGTGCACGCCGCCGGAGAAGCGGCTGGCGCCAAACCGGAGACCCTCGATTTTTGTGCCGTCGCCGTTGAAATGATTCATGTCTATTCGCTGGTGCACGATGATATGCCCTGCATGGATAACGATACGCTGCGCCGTGGCCAGCCAACTTGTCACGTGCAATACGACGATGCTACGGCGTTACTGGTGGGCGATGCTTTACAGACCCAGGCTTTTATCACGTTGGCCGATACGCCGTTACAGCCCGCCACAGTCAATGCCCTAGTACGGTCACTTGCGCATGCTGCCGGTGCTGCCGGCATGGCTGGTGGCCAGGCCATCGACCTCGCCGCTGTTGGTCAACAGCTCGATGCCGCTCAGCTTGAGCAAATGCACATTCTGAAAACTGGCGCACTGATTCGGGCCGCCATCCGCATGGGTGGGCTGGCCGGCGAATCATTGAAGCCACAAGAGATCGAACTGCTGGATCGCTTTGGCAAAGTACTGGGGCTGCTGTTCCAGGTCGTCGACGACATTCTGGATTGCACCGCCAGTACCGACGTTCTCGGCAAAACCGCCGGCAAGGATGCCGCCAGCAACAAACCAACCTACGTTAGCCTGATGGGGCTCTCGGGTGCCCGTTCCTTTGCCAATGACCTGCTTAGCCAAGCGCAGCAACTGATCAAGCCCTTGGGTATACGCGCTAACCGTCTCCAAGAAATCGCCCTGGAAATCGTCCAGCGCACCCACTGATCGTACCCTGATGTCAGCAACGCTTCTTTCCCAAATCAATTCCCCAGCGGATCTTCGCGAACTGTCGCGTGAACAATTGGCTCAGGTCAGCCAGGAACTCCGGCAATTTCTGCTCGATTCGGTCTCGCAGACGGGGGGGCACCTTTCCTCCAATCTCGGCACGGTCGAACTCACCGTAGCGCTGCACTCGGTGTTTAACACCCCAGAAGACCGACTGGTCTGGGACGTGGGTCACCAAACCTATCCCCACAAGATTCTGACGGGGCGCCGCGACCGCATGTCGACGCTGCGCCAGTTCAATGGCATCGCCGGTTTTCCGAAGCGCTCCGAAAGCCCCTACGACACCTTTGGCGTTGGCCATTCGTCCACCTCGATTTCAGCCGCGCTGGGCATGGCGCTCGCCGCCAAACAGAAAGGTGAGCAACGCCAGGTGGTCGCCATCATCGGAGATGGCGCCATGAGTGCGGGCCAAGCCTTTGAGGCGCTGAATAATGCTGGCGTCGCCAGTGCTAATCTGCTGGTGATTCTCAATGACAACGAGATGTCGATCTCGCCGCCGGTCGGCGCACTCTACAACTATCTGACCCGCCTCACCTCCGGCAAACTCTACAACGCGGCCAAGAAGGGCGCAGAAAAAGTTTTGGGTGTTTCGCAAAGCCTGCTTGATTTTGCCAAGCGGGCCGAAGAGCATGTGAAGGGTATGATCAATCCGGGCACGTTGTTCGAGGAATTCGGCTTCCATTATTACGGTCCGATCGACGGGCACGATCTGGATGCGTTGATTCCCACACTTCAGAATCTAAAGCAATTGCCCGGTCCGCGCTTCCTGCACATCGTGACACGCAAAGGCCAGGGCTACAAACTGGCGGAAGAAAACCCAATTCTTTATCACGGTGTGACCAAGTTCGAGACTGCCCAGGGGCTTGATGGCGCCAAAGCCAAAAGCGGCTCAACGCTCACCTACACCCAGGTCTTTGGTGACTGGCTGTGTGATATGGCCGCGGCTGACCCGAAGTTAGTGGCCATTACGCCGGCCATGCGCGAGGGATCCGGCATGGTGGCTTACGCCGAATGCTATCCGGATCGTTACTACGATGTCGCCATTGCCGAACAGCATGCGGTTACACTCGCCGCAGGTATGGCCTGCGAAGGCCTGAAGCCAGTCGTCGCCATTTATTCCACCTTCCTGCAGCGTGGCTATGACCAATTGATCCATGACGTGGCGTTACAGAATCTGGATGTCACTTTCGCAGTCGACCGCGCCGGCCTGGTTGGCGCCGATGGCCCGACACACCATGGCGCGTTTGATCTGTCGTATGCGCTGTGTATTCCCAACATGGTCATTGCCACACCCGTCAACGAGCGCGAATGTCGACAGCTATTGACCGCCTGCTATGAACATCCAGGCCCGGCGTTGGTGCGCTACCCGCGCGGAAGTGGCACAGGCACTGTCCCCGGGATGGATCTAACCGCACTACCAATCGGTAAAGGCGCGATCACCCGGCAAGGAGAAAAGATCGCTTTTTTGGCCTTTGGCAGTCTTCTGGCCAGCGCCGAAACACTGGGGGAAGCCTTCAACGCCACCGTCGCCAATATGCGCTTTGCCAAGCCGCTGGATCTGGCTTTGCTCGAAAACGTGGCCAAGGCTCATGACTTCATCGTCACCTTTGAAGAAAACGCGATAGCAGGCGGCGCAGGCAGCGAAGTCGAGCGCGCATTACAATCGCTCAATTACCATCGTCCTTGCCTGCGCATTGGCCTGCCCGACGCCTTTATCGAACACGGTGATACGATGAATCTCTACAAATCCGCCGGTCTCGATATCGAGTCTCTGCGCGAACGCATCCAGCAGTTTGTCGAACAAACCCAAAACTAAAAATTACTATGACCCAAGAGAAAAAATCCGTTACCGGCATGCCAGATGTGCAATCGTCAGCAGATGGCCGCCAGATCGCCATTAACAAAGTCGGCATCAAGTCGATCCGTCATCCGATTGTGGTGGCCGACAAAGCCGAGGGCGTTCAGCACACCATTGCCAACTTCAATATGTACGTGGGTCTGCCGCACAACTTCAAGGGCACGCACATGTCGCGCTTTGTCGACATCCTGAACAATCAGTCACGCGAGATTTCGGTCGAAAATTTCCCAATGATGCTGCAGGAGATGGTGCAACGCCTCGAAGCCGAAACCGGTCATATCGAGATGAGCTTTCCGTACTTCATCAACAAAGCAGCGCCGATCTCCGGCGTTGAAAGTCTGATGGACTATGACGTCACACTCATCGGCGATATCAACGGCGACGACATCTGCGTTGCTGTCAAAGTCGTTGTCCCGGTCACCAGCCTTTGCCCCTGCTCCAAGGAGATCTCCGAGCGCGGCGCCCATAATCAGCGCTCGCACGTCACCGTGACCGTCAAGTCGCAGGATTACATCTGGATCGAAGAAATTGTTGCGCTGGTCGAAAAAGAAGCCTCTTGCGAGCTCTTTGGTTTACTCAAGCGTCCAGATGAGAAGTACGTGACCGAACGCGCCTACGATAACCCCAAGTTCGTTGAAGACATGGTGCGCGATGTGGCCGCTCGCCTGAACGCCGATCCACGCATTGATGCGTACTCGGTGGAATCAGAAAACTTCGAGTCGATTCACAACCATTCGGCCTACGCCTTGATCGAGTGGGTGCGACCAGCCGCCTGACGCCAACGCACACCAAAGCGGTGCCAACAAAAATGCCACCCGAGGGTGGCATTTTTACTGAATCGGCTAAACGACTTAGGCCGTTGCCTTGCGCTCCAGCTTTTCTTTGATGCGCGCCGACTTGCCCGAGCGCTCGCGCAGGTAGTACAGCTTGGCGCGGCGGACATCACCACGACGCTTCAGTTCGATCGACGCGACCAGCGGCGAATAGGTCTGGAACGTACGCTCCACGCCTTCGCCTGACGAAATCTTGCGCACGATGAAATTGGAATTCAGACCGCGGTTACGCTTGGCGATCACAACGCCTTCGTAAGCCTGCAGACGCTCACGCGAACCTTCCTTGACCTTCACCTGAACGACCACGGTGTCACCGGGGGCAAATTCGGGAATGGTTTTACCTTCGCTAACGCGAGCGATTTCTTCCTGTTCGAGTTGTTGAATCAGATTCATGTCGTTGATCTCCTTGTTGTGACGACTGCAGAGCTACTCGCCCGATTGCTCGAGTTTTTTAAGTAGTTGCATTTCTTCCTTGCTGAAAGCTCGACCTTCCAGCAGATCCGGGCGCCGATCGCGGGTCCTTTTGAGGGACTCGGCCAAACGCCAAACGCGTATTCTCTCATGATTTCCCGATAAAAGCACCTCCGGAACCGTCATCCCTTCATAGTGTTCGGGCCGTGTGTAATGCGGGCAGTCGAGCAGACCCGTGGCAAACGAGTCCTCTGCAGCCGATTGAGCGTCGTTCAAAACACCCGGTAGGGTGCGCAAAATGGCGTCCATCAGCATCATGGCCGGCAGTTCGCCGCCGGAAACCACAAAATCACCGATGGAGACCTCGAGATCGACTTGACGCTGAATAACACGCTCATCGATACCTTCGTATCGCCCGCACAACAACACCAAGGACGGTTGGGCGGCCAGTTCGCGGACCAAGCCATCGGTCAACGGCTTGCCCTGGGGTGACAGGTAAACGACCTTGCAACCCGCTCCGACAACCTTACGCGCTGCATCGATCGCCTTTTCGAGCGGTTCCGGCATCATCACCATCCCCGGACCACCACCAAAGGGGCGGTCATCAATGGTTTTGTACTGATTTGTCGCGAAATCGCGCGGGTTTACGGCGTCAAAACTGGCGATACCGTTTTCAAAAGCACGACGAGAGATGCCGAAGCGGGTAATGGCTTCGAACATTTCCGGAAAGAGTGTCACGGCGGCAAATTTCATACGTGCATTCACGCCAGGTGCTTCATGCCTTACCAGTCAAGACCCCATTCGACGACAATATGCCCAGCCACGCCTGCCTTGGGCGTCACGATTTCTTTGACGATATCGCCCACAAACGGAATGAGACGCTCCTGCGCTTTGGGTGGTTCGCCCTCTTTCACGATCAAAACGGCATTTGCGCCGGTTTCAATCAGACGATCGACCACGCCCAAAGATTCATTCTGAGTATTGATGACGGGCAAGCCCACCAGATCCGCCCAGTAATAGGTCTCGGATTCGGGTTCAGGTAGTAACGCGCGAGGGGCACCAACCCAGAAACCGCGCAGGGCTTCGGCGGCCGTACGATCAACGATATCTTCTAGCCGCACCACGACCCCATCGCCATGCGCGCGCATCTCAATTGGCTTTACAGCGCGCCATGACGCCAAGCCTTCAAAATCAGGTTCCGTGTTTGATATCCACCAGGTTGGCAGTTCCAGCCAACGCTCCGGGTCATCGGCAAAGGGATGCAGATGAAACCAGCCCTTGATGCCGTAAGCCGCACCGATGCGGCCGAGTACGACGCAACGCGCAGGCGCTGCGTCGTCAATTTTGACCGACTTAGGCTGCAATCTTGGCAGCGTAGCCCTTGGCCAGCAGCGCAACGCGCGGCGATACCTGAGCGCCAACGCTCTTCCAGTATGCCAGGCGCTCCATGTCCAGGCGCAGCGCTTCAGCTGAGCCAGAGGCTACCGGGTTGTAGAAACCCAGGCGCTCGACAAAGCGGCCATCGCGACGGGTGCGCGAATCAGCAACGACGACGGTGTAGAACGGGCGCTTCTTTGCGCCACCACGAGAAAGACGAATAACGACCATACGGACAGTTCCGGACAGAGAAAAACCGCAGATTATACAGCAGACAACCTAAAAACGCCAACAGTTACCAGCATTTATCCGTGCCCGGCTTGCCTTGGCGATTTAGGTCGCAAAAACCGAGGCAATGCTGGCCTGGACGGCCTCTGCGGCGGCTTTGGGGTCAGCCGCCCCACGAATCGGGCGCCCCATGACAATGTAATCGGCCCCATTACGGAAAGCCTGCGCGACGTCGACGGTGCGTTTTTGGTCATCCTCAACCCGGTTTTCGACCGGACGGATCCCCGGGGTAACCACCATGATGCGCGGCCCCAGCTCCTTGCGAATCAGCGGCGCTTCGAGACCCGACGAGATGATGCCGTCACAGCCCGCTTCCAGGGAGCGGCGCGCGCGCGACAGCACCAGCTGGCTGACGTCGCATTCAAAGCCCAGGTCATCCAGATCGCCCCGATCCAGACTGGTCAGTGCCGTCACCGCCAAGACCTTGAGGTTGCCCTTTTCCTTACCGGCTGCTTCCATGATCGCCTGGTTGCCATGGACCGTGGCGAACGCCACGTTACGCTTAGCCAGGGCGCGGATCGCCGAACGTACCGTTTCCGGCACGTCAAAAAACTTCAGGTCGACAAAGACTTTCTTACCTTTTTCGCCGAGCCAATCGATCAGTTCGAAATAACCACCGGCCATGAACAGTTCCATACCAACCTTGTAGAAACGGACACTATCACCGAGGCGCTCAACCAGCGCCCGGGCTTCGGCAGGATCGGCCACGTCCAGTGCGACAATCAGGCGCTCTTCGCGCGGCACTTGAATCTGGGAACGGAGGTCGGTCGTGGGGGTGGTCATAAAAACTCCGGGGCAACGGTCAACGATCAAATCATCACTTCGGTGCGCATTATGACAGAGCGCCCCTGCCCCTAAAAGCTGCCATAACCTAAAGACAATCGGCGACCCGATGATCCGGACAACTCGGCAGTCACCACGCAGCCGAGCAGCACCATGAGCCAGCAGAGATAAAGCCAGAGCAAAAAGACCGGCAGTATCGAGAATGCGCCATAAACCGCCGCGTAGCTCGAAAATTGCTGCACGTAGACGCCAAAACCCCACTGCAGCAAGGCAATACCGGTCGCGCCAAAAATGCCACCGATCAGCGCATGGCGAATGCGAACACGGCAATTGGGTAGCACATAATTCAGCCATGCCATAAAGGCGGTGAGCGTACCCATCGCAACGGCACCAGACATGTACTTGCGAATAATCTTCAGCTCGGTAAAGAAGCCCAGCGATAACGAGATTGCCCACATGACGCCGGCAAAGCCCATGCCAAGGACAACCGGCACAATCAGCAACAGCAACAAGTAATGACCTAGCCGATGGATAAAGCGGCGGTCCGGCGCCAAGCGCCAGATGCGATTAAAGGCCTGCTCGATAGCCCAGAACATCGCCCAGACCACCACCAACAGGAAACTGATGCCGAGGAGTGTGAAACGGGTGGCATTCGCTGAAAAGGTCAGCGTGTAGTTGGCGATGACGCTACCCGCCTTTTCAGGCAACAAGTACTTCACCAAGAGCTGATCAAAGGCGGAGTGCACCTCGGCAAAGCCCGGCACATAGTTCGCGATGACCAACACCAGCGCAACCAGCGGCACGAGCGATAACAGCGTCGTGTAGGCCAGCCAGGCAGCAACAACGTCCAATTCATCCGCCCGGATCCGGCTCAGCAAGGCCACCACCGGTTGCGCCTTCAGGCGCGACAACCGGAGCATGAGACGGAAACGATGAGTCAATGAATGCAGGGACATGATCTTGGCAGGTATCATACGACATGCACAAAATTCTTGTTCTCTACTACAGCCAGAAAGGCTCGGTCGAAGCGCTGGCGCATGCGATTGCTCGTGGCATCGACATGGTACCCGGCAGCGAAGCGGTATTGCGTACTGTGCCTCGCGTCAGTACGGTCTGCGAAGCCAGCGAGCCGGATGTGCCCGCGCAGGGCGCGCCGTATGTCACGCCACAGGATCTTAACGAATGCGCCGGGCTCGCGCTTGGCAGCCCGGTCCGCTTTGGCAATATGGCCGCCCCGATGAAATACTTCTGGGACAGCACCATCGCCACATGGCTTTCGGGCGAACTGATCGGCAAACCCGCTGCTGTTTTTACGTCTTCGGGCAGTATGCACGGCGGCAACGAAACTACTCTGATCAGCATGATGTTGCCGCTTTTGCACCACGGCATGTTACTGATGGGGTTGCCGTATAGCCATCCCGAGCTATCGACCACGCAAACGGGCGGCGCACCCTATGGCGCCAGCCACGTTGCGGGAATGAATGGAGACCCGACGCTGTCGGCTGATGAGCTTGCCCTGGCCAAAGCGCTGGGCAAACGACTGGCCGAAACCGTGACCAAGCTGCAGATCAAGCCAGCATGACGACACCGCCCGCCATGACATCCGCGCTCAACGAACCGGCGATTCGTCGCTACCGCTGGGTCGCGGTGATTGCCTGCGTGGCGCTAATCATCCTGTCACTGGCATGGGAACGCTGGCTGGCACCCCTCCGACCGGGTGGCTCCTGGCTCATGCTCAAGGCGCTACCGCTGCTGCTGCCCTTGCCAGGACTCCTCAAGGGCAAGCGCTACGTCTATCAATGGTCGTCGATGCTGATCCTGCTCTATCTTTGCGAGGGTCTGGTGCGTGCCACCAGCGACACTGGGCTGAACCAGATATTGGGTGCCGTAGAAACAATGCTGGCAACGGTGTATTTCGTGAGTGTTCTGGCCTTCTGTTATGCCACCCGGCCATCGTTGACCAACCCGGCACTCAAACGCACACGCAAAAAGCGTTAACGCGACGCACCATAGGTGAAGGCTGCGAGCACTTAGGCCGAGCCTGTGCCGCCCACGGTTAAACCATCAATACGCAATGTGGGCTGCCCGACGCCAACAGGAACGCTCTGGCCTTCTTTACCGCACGTTCCCACGCCGGAATCGAGCGACAGGTCATTGCCAACCATGCTAACGCGCGTCAGGGCATCCGGACCATTACCGATCAGCGTTGCACCCTTGATCGGGTACTGGATCTGGCCGTTCTCGACCCAATAGGCCTCCGACATCGAGAAGACAAATTTGCCATTGGTGATATCGACCTGGCCACCGCCAAAATTTACCGCATAAATACCACGGTCGATGGAGGCCACGATTTCTTTCGGATCCATCTGCCCCGGCAACATGTAGGTATTGGTCATGCGCGGCATTGGCAGATGCGCGTAGGATTCACGACGCCCGTTACCCGTGGGTGCCACACCCATCAGCCGCGCGTTATGCGTGTCCTGGATATAGCCCTTGAGAATCCCGTCTTCAATCAGCACCGTTTGTTGTGCCGGCGTGCCCTCATCATCGACGTTCAACGAGCCACGACGGCCTGAGAGCGTGCCATCATCGACGACCGTTACACCCGGTGCGGCGACACGCTCACCGATGCGATTGGCGAATGCAGAGCTACCCTTGCGATTGAAGTCACCTTCAAGCCCATGACCAATTGCTTCATGCAAGAGAATACCGGGCCAACCGGGGCCGAGCACAACAGGCATCTGGCCAGCAGGCGCTGGGCGCGCATCCAAATTGACGACCGCCTGATGCACTGCCTCTTGCGCATAGCGCTGCAACACGGCTTCGGTGAAGTAGCTGTAATCGGTGCGGCCGCCACCACCGGCATAACCCTGCTCGCGGCGACCGTTCTGTTCCACAATGACGGTAATGCCCAAACGCACGAGCGGTCGTACATCGGCCACCCGCTGACCATCGGCTCGTTGCACCATGATCACATCGTACTCGCCCGACAACGACGCCATGACCTGTTTGACACGCGGATCAATTGCGCGCGCCAGATGTTCGAGTTTTTCCAGCAAAGCAACCTTGTCTGGGGCAGGTAAGGAAGCAATCGGATCCAGCGGCAAATAGCGATCCAAACTTGCTTCAGCAACAGGGCGCTTGGCCGCCTGTGTGCCACCGGTGGCACCAATCTCACGGACGGCGGTAGCCGCTGATTTCAGCGAAGGCAGCGACACATCGTCAGAATAGGCAAATGCCGTCTTTTCACCACTAATCGCACGTACGCCCACACCCTGGTCGATGCTAAAGCTACCCGCCTTGACGATGCCCTCTTCCAGACTCCAGCCTTCCGATCGGGTTTTCTGAAAATAGATATCGGCATCGTCCACCTTGCCATCCAAAATGTGGTTCAGAACGTGCTCGACTTGCGGCACGGTCAATTCTTGGGGATCGAGCAACGCTTCTTCGGCAAGACGCAGGGCGTTGCGCTCGGCACGTTTTTCAGAGGGGGCAACAATGGTCATGAACGGATTCTACGGTGTTTCAGCGCCGGCAGGCGATGCCGGATCGTTTCCAGTCGCTGACGGCTGAAGTTGGCGCAGATCCAGCCTTCGCCTGCGGGTAAAACACTCAGGATTTCACCCCATGGATCAACAATCATACTGTGACCCCAGGTCTTTCGCCCGGTCTCATGTCGACCGCCTTGCGCACTGGCGATCACATAGCACTGGTTTTCAATGGCACGGGCTCTGAGCAGTACCTCCCAATGCGCTTCGCCAGTAGTGGCCGTAAACGCCGCCGGCAGAATCAAAATATCCACTTCACCCAGCTGACGGAAATACTCCGGAAAGCGCAGGTCATAACAGATCGACAAGCCGATCCGCGCAAACGGTGTGTCAAAGGCAACAGGTTCAACGCCTGCTTCGATGCTCAGCGATTCATCGTAGCTTTCGGCGCCCGCCTTGAAACCAAACAGATGCATCTTGTCGTAGCGACAGATCTGCTTACCTTGCGGATTAAAAACCAGCGTTGAATTCAAGGCGCGCTCAGGGTCTGTGCCCAACAGCGGAATGGAACCACTCACCAACCAGACACCATGGGCAGTGGCCACCTCGGACAACATCGTCTGCAACGGCCCGGATCCGGGTGTCTCCCGAATCGCGAGGCGTGCCGCGTCAGAGGCGCCGATCATCGGAAAAAATTCCGGTAACACCACCAGCTGCGCACCATCGGCCGCGGCGCCGGCGACCAGCCGATGCACGGCGGCAACATTGTCCTCCACCCGCGGCGTCGACACCATCTGAACAGCGGCGAGGCGGATGGTGTCTACCGGGTAGGTCACGGCTTATCTCCTGCCGGTGGTGCATCCGACCCACCGGTAATCGTCGAAGATATGGCGCTACCCGCTTTCACGGCCGCATCCACGGGGACGCTAACAACGTCTTTACCCGCCTTGATCACATTGCCCGGCAACGATTCCTTGTCGACCTGCGGGTCTGACCAGGTACCGGTAATGTGATACTGGTATGAGAACAATTTGCTCAGCGGATCGCCCAGCACCTTCTGTGTCACAAAGGTCGCCGCGCCCACAATCGGATTGATCACCGTGACGCCCAGTGCAACGCTATTGCTGATCGATGGCCGGACAACGACCAGCACATCCTGTGTTTGTTCAGCCAGATTGGTTTCGCCACGCATCAAGACGCGTGCCGCCGGCGTATCCATTTCCAGGTCTGAAGTTTTCATCACGCCATCGCGAATATCGAAGCGCCCCTCGATAGCTTCGAAAGCCAGTCCTTCACTAAAGATGTCGCGAAAATCCAACGATAGCCGCTGAGGCAACGACTGCAACGAGAGCAACCCGAGAAGACGACCGGCCCCTGGGTCCATTTTGACGAACTGACCATTCTTGGCGGTCATTTTGTAATTGCCGGAGAGTCGACCCGGATCGAAGGCAAACGGATTAGCCGGCCAACTCACCTGCCCATCAAGCTGCGCCGTGCCGCGCTTCACCGTACCCGGAAAACCCAGTTTGGTCAGCAGATTGCCCACCTGTGGACTCTGCATCTTGAAATCCAGTGCCGTCATACTCCCCTGCGGATTGGCCTTGCTCGATGGACCACTGCGCAGCACCCAGTTTAGTCGGCCACTAAACCGCAGATCTGCCCCATCCAGCTGCAACGGATCTATGCGCCAGGATTGCGCGGAACCTGAGGTCTGATTTCGGGCGCGGAAATTAAGCTTCCCCCAGGGTTTACCCTGCCAGAACAACTCGTCCACCCGAAACGCCAGATCCGGCAAACTTTCGATTTCAGAGCGGGCAGCTTTCGCCGACGCAGGGTTGGCGTCTGTTGCCGCGGTCAGATCGAGTCGGCTTAAATGGCCTTGCAACAAACCGCGCTCGCCGCCCTCCCCTTTACCCGGGGGATACCAGTCCATATCGCCTTGCAATTCACGGCTGCTCAGTTGCAACGTGGTCTTGTCGTTCGTGGGTTGCACAGTCCCACGAAAATCCTGAAACCTCTGGCCAAAGGCTTTGACCAATGGTGCCTTGAGCGTTACTTGGCCTATTGCGAGCGGCTCCGTACTCGGTTTGGTTTTCGCGGATGCCCCACCAACGTTCAGACCCAACGCCTTGATCCAATAATCTAGATCAACCGGGCGCAGCGATTCGACCTGTATGCCCGGCTGCTCGACGCTCGCGGGGGGCAATGCCGAACCCAGGATCAGCCGGCCGCGTACCAACTGACCTCGGCTGTTCAGACCCAACGTGCCTCCTAACGCATTACCCAGTGAAATTTTCCAGACCTGATCAACGGCATTATCGCTGCGCCGTTTCGTAACCGAACTCTGACGCGAAACGCTCAACGGCAGCACCGTGCTCGCGGGCTTGTTGAAAGGTTCAGACAAAGATGAAGACAGGCCTTTGAGGTCAGAGCTCAACGTCAGATCAGCCTTGCCGGCACGGATGCTGACACGCGCCTGCCAATCGGCCTGCCCCGAAAGCTGGTCGAAGATCGGCATGGTGTAGAACTGACGCAACTCTGCCGCGCTCGCCCGACCGGATACATCAATACGTGTCCCCGTATTGTCAGAAGCAATTTTCACGGCTAAGGGCTGCCCCGACCATTGCCCTTCCAAAGCATTGCTATCGAGCGAGCGCTCCGTAAACCGAATCGATCCATTCAGCGAGGTCACAGGGAGGGCGCCCGTCATAATCGTCACCCGATTATCCTGAAAGGCGTAGCTACCGTTTATTTTGACGTCGGACGGTGTCAGCAAATTCAGATCCACAGTCAGGTCCAGCTTGCCATTTCCTTGGGCCTCCATACCATCGGCAAAATGGTGGATATGCTCGGCAACCGGGGTTTCCTGGAGGAATCGTACAGCGCTTTCGGTTGGCCCCTGCGCCTGACCAGAAATCACCAGATGATTTTCAAAGGCGCTCACATCAGCCATTTCCGCCTTGATCGCCGAGAAGCGCATATCGTTAATCCGGCCATCATTGGCCGTAATCACAATCTGATTCTTATTCATGGCGAACGTTGCATCGAGCTTTTTCAGCGGCGGGTAACCATCGCCGTACTTGACCGTTAAATCGCTGGTTTTAAAGCCGAGGTAGAACTTACCGTCGACCCCGGTGGCCTCACTACTCCCGGGCGCGCTCCCCGGCACCGGCGATCCAAATGGCATATCCCAAACAGGGCCTGCCATTTCGATTCTGAAATCCGATAAGGTACCGTCACTGATTGCGCCTTTCATCCAGCTCGAGATATCGGCTGATGCGCTCAACGGTACATACTTCCAGCCACTTTCCGTCTTGGCGTAATCGAATACGATCTTCATGTCGACGACACCGGCACGCTCGCGCTCGGAGAGGCCATCCCCAGCTTTTCCCGACCAGGAGCCATTGACGACCGCCTGCAAGTCATCGTTTTGCAACTGCAACGACTTGATTTTGACACTCAAGCTATCGGGATTTTTCTGCCAGCTAATCTTGCCCGAGAGTTGCGATAACGGCACCTGGTTGATGGGCAATAACCCCGGCGCGGCCAGAACACTGTCTTTGCTATCCAGCAACAGCTTGCCCTGCGCATGGGTAAGATCGACCTTGCCGGACAACCCCCTGACGAACTTCTGACCGTCGTCCGAACGCAGTGCCAGGCCATTAAACGCAGAGGTCAAGGCATATTCCGCCAGTGCGCCTTGGCGAATTTGCGCATCGACGACCAACCCTTTGAGCACGCCCGCCGGCTGCATCTGGTTCAATGTCTTGCGAACATCGTCGGGCAGCGGAAAGTGCGTAGTGAGCGCATGGATTCGTGCAAGATCCATGCGCGATGCACGGATCTCAAAATCCCGGTTTTCGTCAGCGGTATCGCCATTAATCTGGCGCTGAATAAAAAGATCGGACGGTGATTCGGTATTGCCCTGACCATCCGTGAATGAGAACCCATTCAACTTGAGCTGCGTCAGGCGCCCTTCATCACGCCTTATGTACTGAATCTCCGAGGTTGCCTGTTTAAGTGCCAGAGGGTCGAGTGATGGGCTTAATCGCACATTGAGATCGGTGATGACCACGTTGCCTTCGACCTGGGTGACATCCAGTCCGGTGGAGGAAACTTTGACGTCGAGCTTGGCACGACCCTGACTCAAATTAACAGGATAGGCAATCCAGGGCTTCCATGCGGCAAAGTCAACATCACTAGCCTTCAGCGTCGATGTCAATTGCCATTGTTCCCACTCTGAAAAACTACGTCCAATCCAGTTCATCCTTATCACAACGGGTGTGCCCAGAGCTTTGGGTGGTGAGAACGCAATGTCCAACCGATGCCTTGCATCGCGGGTTCGCAAGCGAATAAGGACATCGCTCAGAGCCAAAGCTGGCGCACCGCGCTGCGCATCCGTCCAGGTCAGCTTATCGCTCATCAGGGACAACTCACCCTGATCCAGCAAGGCATCTACCTGAAAATCACCGCCACCGCTCAGCGGCAAGCCGGCCAGAAATAATTTGCCGGCCTTATCGCGACGAAAATCCAGCGTGGGCGCCGTGACGTCGAGGGATCGAAAACCCAACCTAGCCGTCAGCAACTCCCACCAGGAGAGCGTGGCCGCAATTCGGGTCAACTGCACGGCCGGACGGTGTGCGGCATCAAATGCCACCACATCATCCAGCACGAAACGCGGATGCGCATAGGACCACTCGCCATGAAGATGGCCAACCTGGACAGTAATGCCTAATTCTTGACCGACCAGGCGTGACAATTCATCCCGGTAATCGTTAATTCGCGGAAAAAGCCAGAACTGCAATGCGACCGCGATCGTCGCACAAGCCGTGACCAGCACACCGATAACAGCCACCACGGCCCAGCGAAAGCGGCGATCTGCGAAGAGCGTTCTCAGGCCCTCAAGAGGAACCTTGAACAATTCGGAAGACAACGTAAGAAGGCGGCGCAAATGAGATCCGGACGGAATAATCGGCTGGTGAAATCTGACTTGAAAAACGCCCATTGGACCGGGCGATCGCTTAGTGACACAATTTTAGCTGATCTGGCCTTCTGAGGCCGCCATAAAAGCCAAGTCTCTGCATTGGACCATTGAAGGTTATGAACGCCATCTTCCCGCTTTCCCCCGTCCTCGCCGCTGCCAAAACCCATAGCTCGCCCGTGGTCGGTGCCGCATTTGAGGCACGACTTGCCTACACCTGTCGCCACAGCCGCTATGTCGCCCAGCTCGTCGCAGCTCGACCCGAGGTTGCTTTGTGGCTGGCAGACCACGATCAGCGGGCCGTCAGTTCGGTCGACATGCGAAGCTATCTGCAGAACCAGGCCGGGGATCTCAAAGTCGGCGATGCGCTTGATGAAGACCGACTCCGGAGCGCGCTGCGCAGTTTGCGCCAACGGGTGATGGCACACCTCGCACTGCGTGACCTGGCGGATGGTGCATCCCTGGCAGAAATCGTTGAAACGATGACCACGCTGGCCGATGTCACCACCCTGTTTTCTCTGGAATCTCTTCACAATGAGCTCACACGGCGCTACGGGCAACCTATTAGCCCCAGTAACGGCGACCCCATTCATCTGGCGATCGTTGGCATGGGAAAGCTGGGTGGACGCGAACTCAATGTCTCCTCTGATGTCGACTACATCTTTGTTTATCCGGAGGATGGCGAAACATCGGGCCGCGACGATGGCGGTGGTCGCATCGACAACTACGACTTCTTCACGCGTCTGGGCAAAAAACTCATCGCCAGCCTGAACGACACTACTGCCGATGGCCAGGTGTTTCGTGTCGATATGCGTCTGCGTCCGAACGGCGACTCTGGCCCGCTGGTCTGTTCCAGCGACATGCTGGAAAACTATTTCATCGCCCAGGGTCGGGAGTGGGAACGTTATGCCTGGATCAAGGCGCGCACCATGAATCAAGACGATGCACTGTGCGCACCCAGTCTGATTAACGGCATCGCCCGACCTTTCGTCTTCCGAAAATATCTCGACTTTGGTGCCATCAACGCGATGCGTGCCTTGCATGCCCAGATTAGACAGGAAGTCGCCCGTAAAGATCGTGTCGAACATATCAAGCTGGGACCCGGCGGCATTCGCGAGATTGAATTTATCGCACAGGTCTTTCAGCTGATTCGCGGTGGTCGTGATAGTAGTCTGCAGATCCGACCCACTCTGCTGGTCCTAGACCGGCTGGGTCAAATCGGACAGCTGGCAGCCTCGGACGTGTCCGCCCTGACAGAGGCCTATGTTTTTCTGCGCCGACTGGAGCATCGACTTCAGTTTCTTGATGATGCGCAGACGCATATGCTGCCCGATTCGGCAGATGATCGAGCGTTGCTGGCAGAGAGTATGGGGTATACCGACTGGCAACAGCTGTATGCAGCGCTTTGCGCGCATCGCGACGTTGTTAGTCAACATTTTCAAGCCGTCTTTTCAGACCCGAATGAGCGCGATGACAATGCACCTGTTCAAGCGCTCTGGCACAACAGCTGCGCAGGGGGTGAATCCGGCAGCTTGCTCGAGTCTATGGGCTATCACGAGGGCGAGGACCTGGTGCACCGCATCTGTCGCTTTCGTGAATCAAGCCGTTATCAGCAACTGCCCGGCAGCAATCGCGAACGTCTGGATGCGGCCGCCTGCAGTCTGATCGAATTGGCCACCAAAACCCCCAAGCCCGATGCGGCGCTCTTACGTGGTCTGGATTTTCTTGAGGCGATTTCTGGACGAGGTGCCTATCTTGCTTTGCTACAACAGTACCCACTCGCACTGCAGCGTGTCGCCGACCTGGTCAGCGCGTCCAGTTGGGCGGGCCAGTATCTGGCACGCCACCCGCTTCTGCTCGACGAACTTCTGGATCAACGACTGCTGGACGCAGCGACCGACTTTAGCGCCTATCGACAGGAACTGGATCGCGCACTGAACGAGGCCCGCGGCGACACCGAAGTGGAAATGAATGTGCTGCGGGAAATGCACCACGCCCAGGTCTTCCGTCTGCTCGTCCAGGATCTGGCCGGTTTGCATAGCCTGGAGCGCATCTCCGACTTTCTCTCCGAACTCGCCGACATCATCCTCGACCGCACCATTCAACTGGTCTGGAGCAATCTCTCGAAGCGTCATACCGACACACCGCACTTCGCTGTCATCGGCTACGGCAAACTTGGTGGCAAGGAATTAGGCTATGGCTCCGACCTGGATGTGGTCTATCTCTACGACGACCCGGATCAGGATGCGGCTCAGACTTATATGCGCCTGGGGCAGCGACTGAATACCTGGCTATCCTCGCAAACGTCCTCCGGCATCGTGTACGAAATCGACACACGACTGCGCCCCAACGGTGAGTCTGGCATGCTGGCGATCAGTCTGGATGGCTTCCGCGAATACGAAGAGAAATCTGCTTGGACGTGGGAGCATCAAGCGCTAACGCGCGCCCGTTTCGTTGCCGGCGACCCGGAACTCGGCGCCCGCTTCGAGCAAGTGCGTAAAGATATCCTGTGCTTACCCCGCGACACGAATCATCTTCGCGACGAGGTCCTGTCAATGCGACAGAAAATGTTCGACGCGCATGGCACAGTCTCGCCAGGTGTGTTCGACATTAAACAGGATCCCGGCGGCATCATCGATGTCGAATTCATCGTCCAGTATCTGATCCTCGCTTATGCGCATGCGCACCCGGATCTCACCGACAACCTCGGTAATATCGCACTGCTCGGTAAAGCCGCCAAACATGGTCTGATCCCTGAAGATCTGGCCTTGGCCGTACAAACCGCCTATCGTGAATACCGGCGCTTGCAACATATCAATCGGCTCAATGACGACCCCAAGGCGCGGTTACCCATTGATCTAACGCTGGAAGCCCATATCAACGCCGTATTGGCGCTCAAACAGCACGTCTTTGCCGACTGATCGGCACGGCGATTTAATCAAGCTTTTGAGCTTCTACCCAGAGGTTCCTGCACCGTGTTTCACGAATGAAGAACCCGGCAAGCAAGCCAAATATCGCCATCGCGACGACGATCGACAATCCAAAACGAAAGTCGCCCAGACTATAGACACGCACGCCATTGGCCATCGTACCCGCCCACCCCTGATCCATCAGCCACCCCACCAGCGGTTGCATCACGGCAGCCCCAAAAAAACCGCCCACGTTAGCAATCGATGTTGACATGCCCGCCAGCTGCGGTGGATTCACTTCCTTCGCACAAGCCCAGGTCAGACTAAATCCCGCCGTGCTGAATCCCATCAGAAAACACAGCACCATCGTCGTTGCGATATCCAGTGTTCCACCCCACCACCAGATACACCAGATGGCGCTATAGGCCGCACTGGCCGTCAGCAGAATTGGCTTGCGCCGGCGCAAGCGATCGGAAATGATGCCCAGTGCCAGACAACCGATGGCAAAACCGGCATACATCAACGACAAATGGGTGGCCGCAATATTTCGGGTGTAACCATGGATCTGCGTCAGATAGGGCATCGCCCACAGACCGGCAAACGTGAAGTAACTACCGCACATGCCGAGGTTGGTGAACGCCGGCGCCCAGGTTAAGCGGTTACGCAATACCGACCAGAGCCCACCCACCACGACCGTGCGATCCACCTTCGTACCACCCATCGCCGTGCTCTGGCGCATCATCCACCAAGCCAGCGCCCCGAACATCAGTGAAGCAACGGCCACCACCACAAAGACAGATCGCCAGCCAATTTCCGTCGCGGCAAACGCCAGCGGCACACCTGCCAATACCGAGCCAATATTGCCGACAAAAACACCCAGGCCGGTCAACGAAGCGAAACGATGCTCTTCGAAACTCAACGCAATGATCTTCAGCATGGCGATAAAGGTCACTGACACACCCAAGCCCACCAGCGTGCGGCCAATCAGCGCCTGTGACAAATCGACGGCCAAGCCAAACCACAAGCTACCCGCAAACGAAATGATGCCGCCCAACAACAGGATCCGGCGCGGTCCCAGCGTATCGACCAGCACACCCGTCGGTATCTGCATGAGGGTATAGACATAGAAATAGGTTGCCGCTAGCACGCCCAATGATGCCGCAGTCGTATCAAAAGCCAATGCCAGATCTTGTGCAATTGACGCCGGGGCGAACCGCTGGAAGAAGGACAGCGTATACGCTGCCATGACCACGATAAAAATCATCATGGCCTGACGTGCAGGCGAACGTGATTGGGATGTATTCATCCGCTATTGCTTGCCCGTACTGCCAAAACCACCTTCGGCGCGGCTACTCTCGGTAAATGCCTCGACGATATTCATCGACACTTGTAGTACCGGAAATACGACCAGCTGTGCGATACGATCCAGCGGGTGAACATCAAACGCCGTCTCGCTTCGATTCCATAGTGAGACCTTGATCTCTCCCTGATAGTCTGAATCGATCAAACCGACCAGGTTGCCCAGCACGATGCCATGCTTATGGCCGAGCCCCGAACGCGGCAAAATCATTGCAGCCAAGCCCGGATCGGCCAGGTGAATGGCGATACCGGCGGGCACCAGTACCGTCTCACCTGGCTGAAGCGTTAACGGTGCGTCGATGCAGGCGCGCAAATCCAACCCGGCCGCGCCCGCCGTACCGTACACGGGAGGCGTGTCGTGCAAACGGGCATCCAAGATTTGAACATCAATACGATGCATACAAACGTTCCTTAAAAATCACGCCATAGCGTCGAGACGCTTAGCCAGTTCTTCAACCAGGCGTTTGGCCAGATCGGCCTTGTGCAGTATCGGGAGGGGATGGCGACCGGCATCATCGTACAACGTGACCTGGTTATCGGTGGTACCCAGACCATCGGCGACCCGATTGCCAATCAACAACGGTAGATTTTTACGACGGCGCTTGGCTTCGGCGTATTCGTCGAGATTCTGACTCTCAGCAGCGAAACCTACACAATACGGGGCGGCCGGCAGCGCGGCCACTTCGGCCAGAATATCCGGATTCGTTGTCAGTTCGATCGTCCGGCCACGTTGTGCGGCTTCGGACTCTGTTTTCTTGAGTTTATGCTCGGCGACATTCACCGGCCGATAGTCGGCCACCGCAGCAACACCGATGAATACGGTCGCATCGCCGATCTCGCGCATCACGGCCTGGCGCATATCTGCCGCCGTCAACACCTCAATCCGATGCACCCCCATGGGTGCGGTCATATTGACGGGTCCGCTGACCATCGTTACCTCAGCACCCGCCTGCGCAAACGCGCGCGCCATGGCATAGCCCATCTGACCTGACGAGCGATTGGTGATACCACGAACCGGATCCAACGGTTCAAAAGTCGGACCCACGGTCATAACAATGCGCTGCCCGGCGAGCACCTTGGGTGTTAGCGCGGCGATGATCTGTTCGAGCAATTCGCATGCTTCCAGCATCCGGCCTTCGCCAGTTTCGCCGCAAGCTTGTTCGCCGGACGCTGGCCCCCAGATTGCGATGCTATCCGCACGGAGTTGTGCCACGTTGCGTTGTGTTGCCGGATTCGACCACATCTGCCGATTCATCGCCGGTGCCACGGCCAGCGGGCAATCCCGCGCCAGAACCAGCGTCGACAGCAAATCATCCGCCCGCCCTTGGGCGATCTTGGCCATAAAATCAGCTGACGCCGGCGCAACCACCATCAGATCTGCCGTGCGGGTGAGATCAATGTGGTACATGCCATTGCCGTGATCCGGGTTCCAGGCATCGACGGCTACCGGGTGGCCCGACAAGGCCTGAAAGGTCAGCGGTGTGACAAAACGCGTCGCAGCATCGGTCATGCCGACCACCACCTCTGCACCCGACTTTTTCAGCAGGCGCACGAGTTCGGCGCACTTGTATGCGGCAATGCCTCCGGTGATGCCGAGCAGAATTTTTTTACCAGCCAGATCCGGCGAAGGCTGAATGCAGACGGACATAGAAAACCTTTTTATCGATTGCGCCCTGAGGGACGCTTGTGTTGGGCTATTCTATCCACATTTAAGACACATAAGTTGCCCCACGCACCGCCGCTACCGAGCCCCTCCATGCCACTCACCGAGCGCCCCCAGAGCGAACGTCCCCGCGAAAAGCTGCTTGAACGCGGCCCCGACGTGTTGTCAGATGCCGAATTAGTCGCCATTCTGCTTCGCACCGGTCTGCCCGGTCAGGATGCCATCGCCCTCGCACACAGTCTGATCCAGGAATTTGGTGGCCTCTATGGCCTTCTCTCCGCACCGCCCGCCGCGCTGAAAGAAAAACTCGGGCTGGGTCCCGCCAAAACGGCACAACTCATCGCCGTTCTGGAGCTCGCACGACGCACCCTGCGTGAGGAGATGGCTCAGGGCGTCTCGCTCTCTTCGGTCGACAACGTGCGGCGCTATCTCAAGCTGAGCCTTGCCAACCGCGAATTCGAGGTCTTTCATGCCTTGTGGCTTGATGCGCGCAACCGCTTAATCGCTAGTGAAGAACTCTTCCGGGGCACACTGACCCAGACCAGCGTCTACCCGCGCGAAGTGGTTCGCCGTGCCCTACACCACAATGCGGCTGCAGTCATATTTGCCCACAATCACCCCAGCGGCGTTGCCGATCCCTCGGGGGCGGACGAGCATCTAACCACGCTGCTTCAAGAAGCACTAGGCCTGGTGGACGTGCGTGTTTTAGACCATTTCATCATTGCCGGCCTGGCTGAGCCCTACTCCTTCAGCGAACGGGGCAAATTGACCTAAACCAGACCCTCCGAAACCCGAATCCGTTGAGAATTCCCGGAAAATGGGGCAATGATGATGGGACTTGATTTTTACCCCGTTTCGGCTTTATAATCATTGGCTTTCCGTTTGGGATAACAGGAGTCAACTATGGCACGCGTTTGCCAAGTCACGGGCAAGGGCCCGATGGTGGGAAACAACGTTTCTCACGCCAACAACAAAACGAAGCGTCGCTTCCTGCCGAATCTGCAGTACCGCCGTTTCTGGGTCGAGACCGAAAACCGCTTTGTGCGCCTGCGCGTGTCTACCGCTGGCCTGCGTCTGATCGACAAGAAGGGCATTGAGACCGTTCTTGCTGACCTCCGCGCTCGCGGCGAAGTCTAAGCCATCCACCGAATTCTAGGAGAACATCATGGCCAAAGGCGGACGTGAAAAGATCAAGCTCGAATCGAGCGCTGGTACTGGTCACTTTTACACTACCACCAAGAACAAACGCACCACGCCTGAAAAGCTGGAAATCACCAAGTACGACCCGAAAGCCCGCAAGCACGTGGCGTACAAGGAAACCAAGCTGAAATAAGCAAGGCGCGTGTCCCAAACGCAACAAAGCCCACCCTGCGCGGTGGGCTTTGTCTTTGGTGCCCCTCTCGGCCAACCTAGGGGTTTTCTGCAAAATTCGGGTACAAAAAAACCGCCGGACCCGCCGGCGGTTTTCATTGGCAGCCAACAAACGTCAGACGACGTAGCGACGTACACGCACTGAAAGTTCCTCCAGAGCACGCACACCGGAAGCTTCGGCTTGCTTGCACCACTCCTGCAGACTCTGAACCAGCTGCTCGCGCGACGCATTGGTCTTTTCCCAGATGGCGACCAGCTGAGCGCGCATGGCGCACATCTTAGTCAGCGCCGGGCTTTCGGCCAACACGCTGTTCACCGGCTGACGCAACTCGGCCGGAATCTGATCCAGATCACCGGTCACCCAGCGCGATGCCTGGCGCAAGGTCTTCTTATCGGCGGTGGTGTGGTCATGCTTGTGATGCTCCAGCGTACGGGCGAACTCGTGACGAATCGCCTTGCCGTAGGTGGTCATGAGATCGTAACGATGGGTGATCACGGCATCCAGGGTCTCTTCATTGATTTCAGCGGCAGCAGCGCCCAGTTTCGGACGTGGCGCCACCTTCTTGACCTTGGCCAGCCCCAGCATTTCCATCGTGCGGATATAGAGCCAACCGATATCGAACTCGTACCACTTGTTCGACAGCTTGGCCGACGTACCAAAGGCATGGTGATTATTGTGGAGCTCTTCGCCACCGATCAGGATGCCCCACGGCACCAGATTGGTCGATGCATCCGGGCAGGTGAAGTTGCGATAGCCATAATAGTGACCCACACCATTCACCACACCGGCGGCCCAGAACGGGATCCAGATCATCTGCACGGCCCAGATCGTCAGGCCGATCGGTCCAAACAGCACCAGGTTGATGATCATCAGAATCGACACACCGACGACCGAATGGCTATAGACATGACGCTCCATCCAGTCATCCGGCGTACCGGCGCCATAGCGCTTCATGGTCTCGTCGTTCTTGGCTTCGGCACGATACAGCTCGGCGCCCTGCCACAGCACCTTCTTTAGACCCACAATCTGCGGGCTATGCGGATCTTCCGGCGTTTCGCACTTGGCATGGTGCTTGCGGTGAATCGCGGTCCACTGCTTGGTGACCATACCGGTGGTCAACCACAGCCAGAGACGGAAAAAATGCGAGACAACAGGATGCAACTCCAACGCACGGTGCGCTGAGTGGCGATGCAAATAGATGGTGACACCGGCAATCGTGATATGCGTCACGATCAGGGTGTAAACGATATAACCCCACCAGGGTAGATCAATCAGTCCGTTGTACATAGATACACTCCTCGATTGGCAAAACAGGCTGGCGCGCCACAAGTCTAGCGCGCCTTGTATTCAGGCCGCAAGGTATGCTGTCTGAATAAAATCAATAGATTATAGCACTTTGCTGCACCACATCATAGCCAAAAGCGGAATTTCAAGCCCCGAGTCTTTGACCTGGCGCAAAAAAGCTACAGATATTAGAAATCATCCAAGGAAAACCGGATACGTAGGGGGATTTTAAGATTACGCCCCTGTAGCTCCTGAGGAACCGGGGTTCGCTCCGCCGCCACGCGCACCATCACCAGCGCGCCCTCGTCCAGGGTGGCAGACCCGCTGCTTTTACCCGCAATCACCACCGGCGGGCCACCCGCTCGTGACAGCACCACATAGACTTCGGCCGTCCCCTCCTGGCCCCGGGTCCGGGACACTTCCGGATAACGACGTGCCTTACGGGCTTCAGCACCCAGCGCCAGCCGGTAGCGATTCAAGGCATCCGCCTCCACGCCATCGCGAGCTGACTCGGGGGCGCCACCCACTGCACCGGTACGCGAGGCTGCATTGGCCGGCACCGACGCATCCCCCTGCGCCACGCCCGCCACTGCTTGGTTGGCTGGGGTGCGCTGACGGGTCTGGGCGTCTTGTCGCACCGGCAAGGGTTTAGTCGGCTGCCTGTGAGATGTCTTGGCCGCATCACCGGACGACACCGGTATAAAACGCTTTGCCTCGGTGTTGGCCGCATGAACAACCTCGCCAGGGCCTTTGAGTACGGCGCTCAAGGGTGCTTGCGGCATCGCGATCGGCGTATAAAGCATCCAGCCCATCGGCAAAATGACAAACAGGTGGATCCCCAGCGATAGGCCAACAGCCCAACGCAAAGCGGGCGGCCACTTTTGCCAGAAACGCTGGCCATTAGCCACGGCCAGCCTCAAGCCCCTTCGGCTTCTGACCAGCCGTCATGCGTGGATTACCGCTCAGATCCTGCCGGCTCTGCACATTGGCCAAACCAGCGGCGCACCAGAGCGCGGCCACCGGTTCTCTCTGATCATGCCCATGCTCTACCAGGAGCCATCCACCCGGATTCAAGCGCAGCATCGCCTGCACCACAATCTTGGCATAGGCGGATAAGCCATCACCCCCATCCGTCAATGCCAAGCGCGGCTCAAAACGCACGCCATCGCCTGCCAGATGCGGGTCGGCCGCATCAATATAAGGTGGGTTGCTCACGATGAGATCGAATGTTGGCTCTTCCGGGATACCTTCAAGCCAGTTGGCACAGCGTACCTCGACATTGTCTCGTGCCAGCCGATCCCGATTGGCGGTGGCGACGTCTAGCGCATCGGCCGAAATATCGATGGCCAGAATCCGGGCATCCGGCCGAGCGCCTGCCAAGGCCAGGGCAATGGCCCCACTGCCGGTACCCAAGTCCGCTACCTGCGGATCAGGACAGCTCTTGATCACATCCAGCGACCAGCTTACCAATTCTTCCGTTTCCGGCCGTGGCACCAACACGGCCGAGGTGACATGCAACAGGTCGCCATAGAATCCGGCCACGCCGGTCAGATAGGCGACGGGCTCCCCCTGCTGCCGGCGTTCAACCAAGGTTTTAAATACCCCAAGAGCCTCGTCGCTGAGGGGTGACTCGGCATAAGCCAGTAAATCTGCCGCTGAACATCCTGTCACATGCTGTAACAAGAGTCTGGCATCGAACCGATCAATCAATTGCGCGGCCCAGCGAAGCACCGCGCCACGCGACAAACCCGTCGCCATTGCCAGAGGCGCTTCGGGGACCACGATTTAGTCCTGCTCGGCCAGCGCCGCCAGCTGCTCGGCCTGGTGCTCCGCCGCCAAGGCTCTTACCAGCTCGTCCAGATCGCCATCCATCAGGTAGGCCAGCTTATAGAGCGTGAGATTGATGCGGTGGTCGGTCAAACGACCCTGCGGAAAGTTGTAGGTGCGAATACGCTCTGAGCGGTCACCGCTCCCAATCAGGCTCTTACGCGTCGCGGCCTCCTTGGCATGCTGCTCACGCCGGCGCTGGTCTTCAATCCGCGCGACCAGCACACGCATGGCCTGATCGCGGTTCTGGTGTTGCGAGCGTCCATCCTGGCATTCGACCACGGTACCCGTTGGCAAGTGCGTAATGCGCACGGCCGAGTCGGTTTTGTTAATGTGCTGACCGCCGGCACCCGATGCGCGGAACGTATCAATGCGCAAATCGGCGGGATTAATCGTCACCGCTTCCAGCACATCCGCTTCCGGCATCACGGCCACGGTACACGCCGAGGTATGAATGCGCCCTTGCGTTTCAGTTTCAGGCACGCGTTGTACGCGGTGACCACCCGACTCGAACTTCAACGCCGAATAAGCGCCCGACCCAATGACACGAAAGATCACTTCTTTATAGCCGCCCAGATCCGACTCGCTGGCCGAAATCAATTCGGTCTGCCAGCGACGGCGCTCGGCAAATCGTGAGTACATGCGGAACAAATCTCCCGCAAAGAGTGCCGACTCATCACCCCCGGTGCCGGCCCGGATTTCGACAATAACGTTCTTGTCATCGTTGGGGTCGCGTGGCAACAACAAGGTCTGTAATTCGTTTTCCAGATCGGGCAAATCGGCTTTGACGGCGGCGATTTCCTCCTGGGCAAAGCCTTTCATATCCGGATCGGACAGCATGGCCTCGGCGGCTTCCAGATCCGCCATACGCTGACAATAGGTGGCATATAAGGCCACCACCGGCTCAATCTCGGCACGCTCCTTGGAGATACGGCGAAACTCGTCCAGGTCGTTGTGCACATCCGGCTCGCTCAACCGTTGATCCAGCGTTTGCAGACGCTCGGCTAACTGGCGCAGTTTGTCTTGAAGGCTGGGTTTCATAGGCCACACGAATCAATTGGTGCGGATGGCCGGAATCGAACCGGCAAGGCTATTCGCCGGCAGATTTTAAGTCTGCTGTGTTTACCAATTTCACCACACCCGCAACGAGCCGCCATTGTACCCGCCCCCGCCATGCAGAGACAGGTGCATCGCTAAAATCACCCGCTAACCGATCAACGTCCAGAGCATTTTTGTGGCCAACAGGGCCAACATGCCGCCAAAAGCACGCTTCAGCAACTTCACCGGCAAGCGATGCGCCAAGCGGGCGCCCACGGGGGCCATAAAGATGGTCGACAGCACAACCCCCAGAAAAGCCGGCAAGTAAACAAAGCCGGCATTCGGCCCGGGCAAACCGGCCACCGACCAACCACCCGCGATATACCCTAATACCCCGGCTGTTGCGATCGGCATGCCCAATGCGGCAGAGGTGCCCACCGCCTGACGAACAGAGACGTTACACATCATCATAAAAGGCACTGACAGGAAACCACCGCCCGCCGCCACCAAACTCGATACACTTCCGATCACACACCCTGTCCCCATCAGACCGGCAAACCCCGGCAGCTGACGCGTAGCTTTGGGTTTGAAGTCCAGCAACATCTGTAATGCGGCCCAGTACACAATCGCCGTAAAGGCGATCGCCAGATGATCAGTGTTAACGCTGCTGGCAAACAGACTACTGACCAGTGTTCCCGCAACCAGACCCGGTGCCATGCCCTTGAAAATATCCCAACGCACGCCACCATGGTGATGATGTGCACGCATACTGGAAATGGATGTCACTACAATCGTGGCCATCGCCGTTCCTAACGCTAGATGCATCAATTGATCTTCAGGAAAACCCTGCGCGTTGAACAGCATCAGTAGAATCGGCACGATCACCAGGCCACCACCCACACCAAACAGACCGGCAATAAAGCCTGAACCCAGACCCACTGCAACATAGCTCAAAATCCACCAGGTCATGGTTTGTCCTCAGCCTTGTCGTGCTCCAGACGCTCACGCTCCCAGGCGGCCACAAAATGACGCATGGCCTGTTGTAAATATTCACGCTCGGCCGCGTCCGCTTTGCTCATGGCGGCCAAAGGACCATGCAGAAATTTATTCATTAATCGCGTTGCAACCTGCTCCAGAACGCGTTCGGCGGACTCCCCGCGTTGCAGCCGGCGTTTGGCTTGAGACAGTTCCAGCTCACGCAACTGCATTGCTGTCTCGCGCAGCGACTGAATCACCGGCACATGCGCCCGACGGGCATGCCAATCGAGATACTCACCCAAGCGGTTGGCAATAATCGCCTCTGCGTCCGTCACCGCAGCCTGGCGCGATGCCACACCACTCTGAACAATCCCCGCGAGATCATCGACCGTATAGAGAAACACATCATCCAGTTCGGCAACTTCGGGCTCAATGTCTCGGGGCACTGCGAGATCGACCATGAACATCGGGCGATGGCGTCGCGTTTTGATCGACCGTTCCACCATGCCCAGACCAATAATCGGTAACGAACTCGCCGTACAGGAAATCACAATATCAAACTGATGCAACGCTTCAGGCATCTCAGACAGGCGCATCGCATCACCATGAATCTGCTCGGCCAGGCGACTGGCGCGCTCCACGGTCCGGTTGGCCACGACCATCCGACGCGGCTTCGTGGCGGCAAAATGGGTGGCGCAAAGCTCCATCATCTCGCCAGCACCGACCAGCAGGACAGACTGTTCTTTGAGATCCTCAAAAATACGCTCGGCCAGATGCACCGAGGCGGCTGCCATGGAGACTACGCTCTCCCCGATACCGGTATTTGTCCGGATGTCTTTGGCAACCGCGAATGCGTGCTGGAACAATCGGTGCAATTGGCTACCCAGCGCGCCAACCTGTTCGGCAGTCCGGGCGGCCTCTTTCATCTGCCCCAATATCTGGGGTTCACCCAGCACCATCGAATCGAGACCTGCCGCCACACGCAGCGCCTGCCGTACGGCGTCCTGCTCGGTGTGCTGATACAAATAAGGACGCGCCTCTTCCAGGCTCATCCCGGAATGCTGCATCCACCAATCAAGTACGGCGTCTACAGAATCGCCCTCGACATACAATTCTGTCCGGTTACAGGTCGACAGAATGGCCGCCTCATTGGCGGCACCACTCTCACGGATCTGGATCAACGCATGGCTGATGTCATCGGACGCAATAGCCACCCGCTCCCGGATCGCCAACGGCGCGGTGTGATGGTTCAGGCCAATGAGATGAAGGGGCATACCCGTGTGCGTTGTGTGATATTCGTTCGTGGTGGATTCGATACCGTTTAAACGGTGTTGAAGGGCATGCGAAACCGGCGTGAAGTATACCATCCGGTAACCAGACCGCCCGCTGGACAAGGCTTTCAGACAGATGTGCAGCATACGGGTGTACAAAAGCAAAGACCCGGGCCGAAGCCCGGGTCTTTGTTACCGCACGAGGCGATACGATATCGAACTACTTAGTGGCCAGAGGCACCCGAAGCACCGATACCGGTTTCCGAACGCACCATCTGTGCCGGATAGCCTTCGCGGTCGATACGAGCACGCTCGCTGCCGTCCAGCTTCGACACAATCCATATGGTCAGGAAGGCGGCTGTCATCGAGAACAGCGCTGGCGAACCATAGGGGAACGGGGCGCTACCCTTCGGGTTGCCGATCACGGCTTCGTACACAGCCGGCGACAGGATGGTCAGACCAGCCGAAGCGATCAGACCAACAAAGCCACCCACCACGGCGCCCTTGGTCGTACAGTCCTTCCACATGACCGACATCAGCAGTACCGGGAAGTTCGCCGAACAGGCGATGGCGAAAGCCAGCATCACCATGTAGGCCACGTTCTGCTTCTCGAATGCGATACCCAGGAAGATGGCCAGAACCGCCAGAGCGACCGTAGTGATCTTCGAGACACGCATTTCAGCAGCCTGATCCGCCTTACCTGCCTTGATGACGGTGGCGTACAGGTCATGCGACACCGCCGATGCACCAGCCAGCGTCAGACCAGCAACCACGGCCAGGATGGTGGCGAAGGCTACCGCCGAGATGAAGCCCAGGAACAGGTCACCACCGACAGCGTTCGACAGGTGGATAGCCGCCATGTTGCCGCCGCCCTTTAGACCCTTGGCCAGATCACCATCGACGTAGTAGGCAGCCGGATCCTGAATCAGGAACACGATCGCGCCGAAACCGATGATGAAGGTCAGGATGTAGAAGTAACCGATCCAAACCGTTGCCCAACCCACAGACTTACGAGCTTCTTTGGCATTTGGTACCGTAAAGAAGCGCATCAGGATGTGTGGCAGACCAGCCGTACCGAACATCAGTGCCATACCCACCGAGATTGCCGAGATCGGATCTTTGATCAGGCCACCTGGGGACATAAGTGCATCATGCTTCGGATGGATTTCAACAGCCTTGGCGAACAGTGCTTCTGGGCTAAAGCCGAAAGCAAACAGTACGGCACCGGCCATGAAGGTCGCGCCCGACAGCAGCATCACAGCCTTAATCACCTGAACCCAGGTGGTTGCAGTCATACCGCCGAACAGTACGTACATCATCATCAGGATGCCCACGAGCACCACAGCAATGGTGTAGTCCAGACCAAAGAGAACCTTGATCAGCTGTCCAGCACCCACCATCTGGGCAATCATGTAGAAGGCAACCACAACCAGCGAACCCGTCGCAGCGAAAATACGCACTGGGGTTTGCGAGAAGCGGTACGAGGCCACGTCAGCAAAGGTGAACTTGCCGAGGTTACGCAGACGCTCTGCCAGCAGGAAGGTGATGATCGGCCAGCCGACCAGCCAGCCGATCGAGAAGATCAGGCCGTCGAAGCCGTTGGCGAACACGAGGCCGGAAATACCCAGGAAGGAGGCGGCGGACATGTAGTCGCCGGCGATCGCCAGGCCGTTCTGGAAGCCGGTGATGCCACCGCCAGCGGTGTAGAAGTCGGCCGCCGACTTGGTCTTGGCTGCAGCGAGTTTGGTGATGTAGAGCGTAAAGGCGACGAAGATGGCGAACATGACGATCGCCGTCCAGTTGGTGGCCTGCTTGGTTGCCTGACCGAGGTCGGCACCGGCCGCAATGGCGCCACCGGCGACAGCCAGTGCAGCAACGGCTGCTAGAAGATGCTTGATATTCATATTACTTCTGTGCCTCCTTGATGATGGCTTCGTTGGTCGCATCAAACTCGGTGTTGGCACGACGAACGTAGATCCAGGTCAGGACG
>JBDLTT010000039.1:0-25189 GCA_039805725.1 Pseudomonadota bacterium
GGGGGGTGCGTGTTGGGGAGTCGCCAAGCTGGTTAAGGCACCGGATTTTGATTCCGGCATGCGAAGGTTCGAATCCTTCCTCCCCAGCCAAGAATTCGGGCAGTTGCGCAGGCAGCTGCCCATTTTGTTTGTAGCTCGTTGGTGGCATGAGCGTGTGCCGCTGCGAGCATCCCGATTGGTCCAGGACACCAAAAGGATATAAGCATCATGGGCTTCCAGAACCTGATGGTCTTTTCCGGCAACGCCAACCCCAAGTTGGCGGCCGAAGTTGCTCAGCGTCTCGGGCTGCCACTAGGGCGTGCCGATGTCGGCCGTTTCTCCGATGGCGAAGTGAGCGTCGAGATCCAGGAGCATGTGCGCGGTAACGATGTCTTCGTGCTGCAGTCGACTTGCCACCCGTCGAATGACAATCTAATGGAGCTGCTGGTCATCGTCGACGCGCTCAAGCGCGCATCGGCCGGCCGGATCACGGCGGCCATTCCGTATTTCGGCTATGCGCGACAGGATCGTCGCCCACGTTCAAACCGTGTGCCGATCGCGGCCAAGCTGGTCGCCAATATGCTGGTTGCCGCCGGCGTCGACCGCGTCATGACGATGGATCTGCACGCTGAACAGATTCAAGGTTTCTTCGATATTCCGGTCGATAACATCTACGGTCTGCCAATCCTGCTGGAAGACGTGCAGAACAAACATCTGGAAAAGCCGATCGTGGTGTCGCCCGACCATGGCGGCGTGGTCCGTGCCCGCTCTCTGGCCAAGCGCCTGGAATGCGATCTGGCCATCATCGACAAGCGTCGCCCCAAAGCGAACGTGTCGGAAGTCATGAACATCATCGGCGACGTCGCCGGCAAGGATTGCATCATCGTCGACGATCTCGTCGATACGGCCGGTACGCTATGCAAGGCCGCCGTTGCCCTGAAAGAAAATGGCGCACGCAGCGTCACCGCCTACTGTACCCACCCGGTACTGTCCGGCGCTGCAGTCGAGCGCCTGAATGAGTCGGTGCTCGACGAGCTGGTGGTACTGGACACCATCCCGCTCACCGAAGCTGCACAAAAGTGTTTACGCATCCGACAACTGTCGGTTGCCGAGTTGCTGGCGGAAACCATCCGCCGCATCAGCAAGGAAGACTCTGTCTCCTCGCTGTTCATCGACTGAGGCGTCAGCCCCGGTCATTTAACCGGATAACCTGGTCGCGGGTTGTCCAATTTCTGGAGTCAATCATGAGCAGTTTTGAATTTAATGCTACCAAGCGCGATGTGCAGGGATCGAGTGCGAGCCGCCGCCTGCGTCGTGCTGGCCGAGTCCCCGGCGTCATTTATGGCGCAGGCAAGCCGGCTGTTTCGTTCGACGTCGATCACAACGAAATCTACCAGTGCCTGCGTAAAGAAGCGTTCCATTCGTCCGTCGTTTCGGCGAATCTGGACGGCGCCAAAGAACAGGTTTTGTTGCGCGACGTGCAGCTGCACGCCTACAAGCCGTTGGTGCTGCACGTGGATTTCCAACGCGTCGATGCCAATACCGAACTGCACACCAAGGTGCCGCTGCACTTTACCAACGGCGAAGTCTGCCCGGGCGTCAAGCTGCAAGGCGGTATCGTTAGCCATGTGATCACCGAAGTGGATGTTGCCTGTTTGCCGAAGGCGCTACCGGAATTCATCGAAGTGGATCTGAAGGATCTGGCGATGGGTCATTCGCTGCACATCAACGACATCAAGCTGCCGGCTGGCGTTCGCGTCATCCTGCACGGTGGTGATAACTCCGTGGTTGCTGCCGTGATGGCCGTTAAGGGCTCTAATGCCGATGCGGAAACGGCTGCCGTCTCCGATGCTGGCGCAGCACCGACCGCCGAGTAAGTTGTTTGCTGGGTAACCAGCATTCTGGAGAAAGCCGTGCCGGTTCGCCCGCACGGCTTTTTTCATGGAACGTCCGATTTACGTTAGGCTATAGCGCATGACCCAACCGATACCAAATTCCCAGCCATCAAAATCAACCGATAAGCCAGCCCCGGTGAAGTCACAGCCATCGCCGATCCGGCTCATCGTAGGGCTGGGTAATCCGGGCGCGGAATACGAACGCACGCGCCACAATGCAGGGTGCTGGGCTGTCGATGAGATGGCGCGGGTGCTCGGTGCGAGTGCTTTTAGCGCGGATAAAAAGATGAAAGCCGATGTGGCTTCGGCTGCCGTCGAAGGCCGCAAAGTCTGGATCATCAAGCCGCAGACATTTATGAACTGCTCTGGCCAATCGGTCGGGCCGTTTGCACGTTTCCACGACATTCGCCCGAACGAAGTGCTGGTCTTACATGACGAGCTCGACCTCTTGCCGGGTCAGCTGCGCGTTAAGCTCGGCGGCAGCAGCGGCGGCCATAATGGTCTCAAAGACATCCAGGCTGCTCTCGGCACGCCGGACTACTGGCGTTTGCGTATCGGCATTGGCCACCCGCGTTCGCTACAGTTGAACCAGGGCGTGGCCGACTTTGTACTGCACCGGCCGCGCCAGGATGAACAGATCGAAATTGATCGCGCTGTAGATCGTGTCGCTGCAGAAGCCCACTTACTCGTACGCGGTGATATGGCCGAGGCGCAGCGTCTGCTGCATACGGTTCCAAAGCTATGAGTTGGTAGACGTGCATACTTTGATGGCCGGGGTTCCCAAATTGGGATTTCCAGTGATTCACGTCGCCAAATTCCAGTTATTCTCGTGCAAGACTGATTCAGAATCGCTACTTAGAAACCGGTACACATAGGCTCCCTTCGCCCAATGACAGCCAAAACGAACAAGCCATTCGAGCACTGCTTCGATAACTTTGATGAAAAGTTTATGGCCTATTTTGGCAAGATCGCGTTCACTACAAATCGATTTATCATTCATCATATGCGTCGGATGCTGACGGATATGGATTTAGACGCAGAGTCTGCAATTGTCTGGGGGTTGCTCGGGCAGATGAATGTTGCTCACTATATGCACTACAGCAAGGGTGAAATCCGCCAATTTGATGATGATGGCAATGTTACGCCCCGACCCGAAATAAAGCCCGTTCGCCTTACAGACATCATCCAGGTCACAGGTTTGCCACGTGAGACTGTCAGACGAAAGCTGAAAATTCTGGAAGAAAAGGGTCGGGTGATGCAAACCAAGAATCGGCATTGGATGATTCTCGAAACGGGCGTAGACACTGAGGCGATTGAATTCACAAAGACCTCAACACGGTTGTTACTCGAGACCGCCAGAGATGTGGCACATTTGCTCAACCAAGATGAAAACAAGTCACGCTAAGTGGTTTAACCATGAATTTAATTGGAGATATCTTATGAAAAAGACCATGATGATTGCTGTGAGCCTCGCTCTGGTTTCTGGGGTGACATTGGCGCAAAGCAGTAACCTTAAGAGCGGCCTGGGTGGTGCGGTCGGTGGGGCTGCGGGTGCTGCAATTGGTAATGAAGTAGGCGGCACGACAGGTGCGGTCGTAGGTGGTGCGGTTGGCGGTGGCGCCGGCGCTGCGGTGACGACTAAGGGTAAAGGTAAAACGGGCGCCATCGTTGGCGGTGCGGTTGGCGGTGGCGCTGGTGCGGCAGTCGGTAAAAAGGCCGGTGGTGGCACGGGTGGTGCAGCACTCGGTGCCGGACTTGGCGGTGGCGCGGGTGCGGCGCTGGGTCGCCAACTCTCGAAATAACCGTCTGGTCATCGACGATGTCTAAAGCTCTTGGTTCGTATGACGCGGTTGATACGATTTATGCCCAGAACAGCCGCGTCGGCGAATTGTTTAAGGGTAAACGAGGTCTAATCGTTGGCATCGCCAATGCGGACAGTATCGCCTTTGGTTGTGCCACGAAGCTCAGGGCCTTGGGTGCCGATCTGGCGCTGACCTATCAGAATGATAAGTCAAAGGTCTATGTGGAGCCTCTGGCGCAGCAATTGGGTGTGGAACTGTTCTTGGCGCTAGACGTGACCAATTCCGAACAGATGCAGTCAGTATTTGATGCGATTGAACAAAAGTGGGGTCGCCTGGACTTTATTATTCATTCGATCGCATTTGCGCCAAAGAACGATCTGCATGGCAGGATCGTCGACTGCTCTCGCGATGGCTTTCTCAAAGCCATGCAGATCTCCTGCCATTCCTTCATCGAGATGGCGCACTATGCGGAGCCGCTCATGACGAACGGCGGTGCGATGATTACCATGACGTATTACGGATCAGATAAGGTCATCGAGAACTACAACATGATGGGCCCAGTGAAAGCAGCGCTGGAATCCACTGTTCGGTATATGGCCAAAGACCTGGGATCAAAGCGAATCCGCGTTTATGCGGTGTCGCCGGGACCGATTCGCACACGAGCGGCGAGTGGCATCGGCAACTTTGATGATCTGATCGATATGGCCGTCTCAAGGTCGCCAGAGGGTCGGGTTGTGGATACTGCCGAAATTGGTCGCGTGGTGTCTTTCCTAGTCAGCGAAGGGGCTTCGGGCATGACGGGCGATGTCATTTATGTCGATGCTGGCCTGCATATCGTTGGATAGTCGGAACTAGAGGCACATGATGAAATTACTATTGACCGGTTTACCGGGTGACGCGACTGCGGATAAGGTCAAGGTGGGCATGGAAAAGCTTGGCCCGGTAAGCCATGTGGAAATCGTCGACAAGGGAAATGATGCCGTTTGGGCCATCGTGGAGATGGCAATCACTGATGATCAGGCATTTCGGATTACGCGCCAGATAACCGACATCTGGCACGATGGGAAATTCGTTAACATCACGATCATGAACCATTGATCTGTCTAACATGAGGTGCATATGAAACAACTAATTAACGTCTTGTTAGGGATGTTTTTGGGACTGGGTGTTGTAACAGTCAATGCTCAGAGTGTTTCCATTTCTCCGTCGGGTTCGATTCGGTTAAATGCCGATGATGGAGACTCTAGCGGTCGAGGGCGGGAAAGCGCGCCGGGTCAGTTGAAGAAGGAATATGGCGGCTCTGCAACAGATTATGCCCCAGGTCAGCAGAATAAGAATCGAGGCGATAGCTGGTTTGGTGGTGATGACAGCCGAACCAAAGACAACGCGAAAGGGCGCGACCATAAAAATGGCGCAAAGGGCAAAGCCAAAGATCGTGCAGGCACAAAAGGTAGCAATAGTAGCGGCAAGGGTAAAAATTAATTGGACACGAAATTATGAGCACACGTTTCATACTTAAAATGGTTGCAGCGGGTATTGTTGCCGGCAGCTTTTCCGGACAATTTGCTCAGGCCCGGGACTATTCTGCCCAGCGCTTGGGGGCGTTTGCGGGTGCGATGAAGTTCTGTGCTGATGAGGATGGGGCATGGGGCGATCGCTACCGCGATGCGCGTCGAAAGGTGGCTCGCGAAGTTGATGGAATGTCGCGCCAGGAAAAATCTCGCGCAATCGAAGCCAGAGACCGGGCTTATGATAATGGCCGCTTCATGGGGAAACGTCTGGATCAGCGCGAATGCCGCTCGTTGATACGGCAGAGTGAATGGAACCGCTACCGGTAATGCCCTCAAAAGGGACTTAGTCCTACTTAAATGGCCAGAACCCCTGCTGGTTGACGGGGTTGCGTGGATCATCGCCCTCGGCAATCGCTTTGTTTGCTGTCATGGTCTTCTTGTCGGCGGCCTCCCAGCCACCGCCCAGCGCCATGAAGAGTGCTACTTGTGAGAGCGCACGGTCTGCTTGTGATGCGGCGAGTTCAAGTTGTGCTTTAAACAAGCTGTCTTCTGCATTCAACACGGTCAGATAATCCGTGTAGCCATAATTGAATTGCATGCTTGAGAGGTTGGCATAAGTTTTGAGCGTGCCTACCTGCTTTTGTCGAGCTGCCACGAGTTTTTTAGTTTCCCGTGTGGCAATCAAGGCATTGTCTGTATCCCGGAAAGCGCTTTCAACTGATTTCAGGTACTGGCTCATCAAAGCCTGTTGCTCGGCTTTGGCGCCCATATACTGACCATAAATCTCGCCGCCTTTGAATAGTGGCCCCGTGACGATGGCGCCTACATCCCAGATGCTGGAGCCTGTAGTAAATAATGAACCGAGTGCTGTTGCTGTTGTGCCAACCGAACCGGTGAGTGAGATGTTCGGAAAGAACTGGGCCTTGATGGCCCCGATCTGTGCATTCGCTGCAATGAGCTGTTGCTCGGACAAGCGGACATCCGGGCGGCGTGCGAGCAAATCAGACGGCAGTCCGGCAGGGGGTGTGGGTAGTACGAGCTGATCGATGGGTTTGCCACGGGGTACGGTTCCCGGATTTCGACCGAGTACAAAGTTGAGATTGTTTTCCTGCTCGCCAATAGCCCGGATTAACGGCGGTATGGATGCCTCGGCCGCGTCGACTTGCGATTGGATCTGCGATACCTGAACCATGTTGGCAGTCCCATAACGGAAACGCAGATCCATGATGCGCAGCGTGGTTTTAAAGTTTTCAAGAGTCTGGCGAGCAACGGCCAGCTGCTGATCCAGACTGCGCAACGTGACATAGATGTTAACCACTTCGCCGGCAACGCTCAGCGCGATAGCCTGGCGTGAAGCGATTGCAGCCGCTTGATTCGCGCTAGCGGCTTCATACTGGCGACGTAGGCCACCAAAAACATCGAGCTGCCAAGTGGCAGGTAAGGCCATTGTGCCGATGGTCGTGAGGCTCCCCGGGGTGCTCGTGACCACAGTCTGGTCCAAACCCATGAACTGACCGCGTTCGGCGGCACCGTAGTATTCGACCTGCGGAAAGAATTTGCCACGGGTCGTGATCAGTTGGCCGCGGGCTTTACGTACACGGGCGATAGCAGATTGCAGATCACGGTTGTTCTGCAGACCTTCCTCCACCAGTTTATTCAGTTCCGGATCTTCAAAAGCTTCCCACCAGGCATCGGTGGATGAGACTGTACCCAAGGCACTGCCATCGGCCGATTCTGGCGGAGACGAACGGAACTGGTCCGGTGCGCTGACATCCGGCCGTTCATAGTCTGGCCCTACGGCACAAGCAGAAAGCAGGGTGGCTGCCGTGAGCGGCCAAATTAGATGACGCGGGCGGATCATTTTGCGCCCCCTACGTTGTCTTGCGCAGTCAAGCAGTGCGGCCCTGCTTTCTCAGGGTTGTCTGTGACCATCTGCTTTTTTGCTTCACCCATTTCTTCAAAGACAACAAAGAACAACGGCACAAAAATAATCGCGATCATCGTGGCGCCGATCATGCCGCCGATGATCCCGGTGCCGATCGAGTGGCGGCTATTGGCCGAAGCACCAACTGCAATAGCGAGCGGAACGCAGCCCAAGATGAATGACAGCGACGTCATCATGATCGGCCGAAAACGAACCTCGGCAGCGTGCAGGGCTGCATCGACCACTGACATACCCTTTTCAACGTTGGCGACAGCGAATTCGACAATCAGAATCGCATTCTTGGCGGCCAAGGCGATGAGCGTCACTAGCCCGATCTGGAAATAGACATCATTTTCCAGGCCGCGAAGCATTACGGACAAAAGTGCGCCACATAGTGCAAACGGTACGGCGAACATCACGCTAAAGGGCAGGGACCATTTCTCATAGAGTGCGGCCAGGATCAGGAAGACCATAATCAATGCAAACGCGAACACAAAAACGGCGGTACTACCGGATTTGATTTGTTCGAATGCTTCACCGGACCAGGCGATTTTGTAGCCCGAGGGTAGCACCTCATCTGCGACCTCTTGCATGGCCTGAATTGCCTGACCAGAGCTGTACCCTGCCGCATTGTTGCCGGTAATCTGAACGGCAGGATAGGCATTGAAACGGGTCACGATATCGGGGCTTGCCTGATATTTGTAGCTAATCAGTGCGCGTAGGGGCACCATGGCGCCGGTGCGCGAACGAACATACATCGTATCGAAGGCAGAGGGGTCCTGTCGGTAATTGGCGTCGGCCTGCAGAATCACCTGCCATAGGCGGTTCTGGTAGGCGAACTGGTTCACATACTGGGAGCCAATCATTGTTTGTAGCGTGTCGTAAACATCGTTGACCGCCACGTCTAGTAATTCGGCTTTGCCACGATCTACATTGACGAACATTTCGCGTGCGTTGGTGCTGAACGTCGTATTGATGGCTGTTAATTCAGGCCGTTTTTTTGCGGCGGCCAGGAAGCGTAAGGTTTGCTCTTCCATTTCTTCCACGGAACCATTGCCAGTTTGCTCCAGCCACATCTGGAAGCCGCCGGTGTTGCCCAGACCCGGAATCGATGGTGGGTTTACTGGGATGGTAATGCCAGCGGTCTGACTCATGAAGTGCTTTCGACCATTTTCGATCATGGTGAACGCGGATGATGCTTTGTCGGTGCGTTCACCGAATGATTTTAGGCCGATAAATAATGTGCTAGCACTCGGCAGAATCTGCGAGTCGATAATACTGTAGCCTGCGTAGTTTGTGGCGGAATCCACCCCGGGCTGTTCCTGGAACCAGTCTGCGCTTGTCTGACCAAAGTCGGCGGTGCGTTGCAGACTGGCGGCTTTAGGCATGATCACGGCACCGAAAAGATAACCCTGATCTTCCTCTGGTACAAACGAGCCTGGGACGATGCGGAACAGCACCAGTAGCGCGATGATGACGCCGCCAAAAATCATAAAAGACGGACGGCGATGTTCGATAGCCCATTTAACGGCCATCATGTAGTGATTACGCAGCTTATCGAACATGGCTTCAAAGCCGATGAAGAAGCGAGGCTTTGCTTGTTCTCCATCATCGCTCTTGGCGCGGATCAGAATTGCAGCCAAAGCGGGAGACAGTGTCAGTGCCACAATCGACGAGAGGGTAACGGAAACCGAGAGCGTCAGCGCAAACTGGCGATAAAGCTGGCCGGTAATTCCAGAAAGGAAGGCCACCGGCACGAAGACGGCAACCATCACCAGCGTGGTGGCGATAATGGGACCGGTCACTTCGGCCATGGCAACTGCCGCCGCTTCGCGTGGCTGCATGGTTGGGTTTTCCTGCATGATCCGTTCAACGTTTTCAATAACCACGATGGCGTCATCAACGACCAGGCCAATGGCTAGCACCAGCCCGAACATGGTGAGCATGTTGATCGAGAAGCCGAACAGGCTCATGCCGATAAAAGTGCCGATGATCGATACTGGTACGGCAACCAATGGGATCAAAGTGGCTTTTGGCTTTTGCAGGAAAAGAAAGACCACCAGTACGACGAGGATCATGGCTTCGAAGAAGGTGTGAATCACTTCCTCGATTGATGAGTTGATGAACTCGGTGGCATCCAATGCCATTTCGTACGTCACTCCGGGCGGAAAACTCGGTTTCAATTCTTCCAGCTTCTCTTTTACGGCCTTTGCGACATTGAGTGCGTTATACCCCGGTTGGAAATAAACAATTAGTAGTGCAGATGTTTTCTTGTTCGTTCGAACGTCAAAGTTATAAGTTTGTGAACCCAGCTCTGCGCGCCCAACATCGCGTAAGCGCACGATTGCACCTTCAGATCCGGGTGTCACGGACGGCTTCCCAGCCTTGACGATGATGTTTTCGAATTCTTCAGTACTCTGCAGCATGCCGTTCGTCGTGACGGAGAAGTTCTGGATCACCTGTCCCTTGGCGGGCAGTTGACCAAATTGGCCGACGGCATATTGCTGGTTCTGAGCTCGTACAGCGTTGGCGATATCTCCAGTCGTTAGCTTGTAGAGCGTGAGCTTGGTCGGGTCGAGCCAGATGCGCATGGCGAAGTTCGGGTTGCCGCCGACGGACGCCATGCTGGCCCCTGGAATACGCTGGACTTCATTTAGGACGATCACGTTGGCAAATGTGCTGAGTTCGGTCAGGTCGTATTTATTATCAGGGTCGTTGATGGCTACCACCATCATGATCGACTGGCTCTTTTGTTGTATGTTCACGCCCTGGTTGCGCACGGATTGTGGCAACTGCGGCATTGCCGTGTTGACACGGTTGAGAACGTCCGTCTGGGCGAGCGCGGGATCCTTGGCAATGTCGAAAAAGATACTAAGCGTCATGTTACCGGCCGTATTGGTCGAGTACATGTAGAGCATGCCGTCGGCACCGTTGACCTGGAGCTCAATTGGTGAGGCGACATTTTGCGACACGGTTTCCGCATTCGCTCCTGGATAGGATGTCGTTACCTGAATCTGTGGTGGGGTGATATTGGGATACTGCGCGATCGGCAGCGTTGCCATCGCCACCAGACCGGCGATGGTGATGATGATGGAAATGACTGCTGAAAAAATCGGCCGATCGATAAAGAACTTCGAGAACATGGTATTTGCCTCGGCCGATTACTGTGCAGGCCGTTTCAGGCTGTCCGGTACCGGCGCTGGTGCGGTAGGAATGCCTGGTGCAAGCGGTACTTCCCTGGGAGGAATCAGGTTGGGTGTTGGTGCCGGTGCAACGGGCATCGGTTGCGGTTTCGGATCCTGGGCACGATTGATCTCGGATTTGACCTCTGCCCCCGCGCCATAAGGGTTGCGCTTCTGGTCACCCGATGGTGGGGTCGGCAGACGGACGGGCTGCGGCTCGGGCGACTTCACCACGTTGGGTTTGACCAGCTGATTTGGCGACATGCGCAGCACGTTGCTCACCACTATATGTTCGCCGGGTTTCAGGCCATCGTTGATCACCCAGTTCGGGCCATTCCAGTAGCCGGGCGTCACGGTCCGGGAGTGGACACGATTCTCCTGGTCGACGACCCAGACATAGGCCCCCTGATTGCTTTGTTGAACAGCGGCCTGTGGCACTAGGTAAACGTTCTGTTGAACGAGGCCGATGATGGTGGCTGTCACGAACTGGCCTTGTTGGAGGGCGCTATTCGGATTTGGGAATACGGCCCGCATCAGGCGGGTGCCGGTATCCACGTTGTAGAGTACGTCGGCAAAGCCGATCTTGCCGGTATAGGGGTAAAGCGTGCCGTCAGACATGGTCAGTGTGACATCGAGATCCGTTAGGCTGGCGGCATTCAGCTGCTTCTGCTGCAGCAACCGGTCAACATTCAGCATCTGGTCTTCAGATACTGAAAAATAAACCCACATCGGATCCATTTGATTGACGACCGTTAGCTCGGAATTAGGGCTGCCGGTTTGCAGGTACGTCCCGAGCGCTTGCTTGCGGACCGAGGCCAAACCGGAGATCGGGCTGCGGATCGTGCAGTATTCGAGATTCAGCTGCGCACTTTCAACGTTAGCTCGCGCCTGGTCGACGCCTGCCTGGGCGCGTAAGAAGTTGCCGGTGGCGGTGTCCAGATCCTGTTGCGACAGCGCCTTGGCGGCGGCCAGGGGTTTGATGCGGTTCAGCGTCAGCGTCGCCGTGCGAAGTGAAGCCTCCTGCGATACCAGTGCTGCTTTGGCCGCATCGAGCTGCGTGATGAAAGGGCGTTTATCCATTTCAAACAGAATATCGCCGGCGTTGACCCACGAGCCTTCCTGATAGATCTGCTTATCCAGGAAACCCGAAACGCGGGTGTAGATCGCTACGGACTGGGGGCTGCGGGTCTGCCCCACCAGTTGCGACTCCAGCGGCACTGTCATGGGTTGGACTTCAATCACATCGACCCCTAAAGCGAAGTGGGCCTTCATGTAGGGGATGAAGATATCGGTCTTAATGACGTGAAAACCGACCAGGACTGCAAACACAATGGCGGCCGGTTTGCGCCAGCGCGGATTCTTCAACACTTGAATGACGTTGTCACGGTTAATGTTCTGCAACGAATGCCAGTCAAAATTGCGGACAATGTCGGCGAATTTTTTTAGGTGTTCGACCAGAGCGTCGTAACGCGCCTGGAGCCGTTGGGGGATGAATTTGGCCATGGTTAAACAGGGTGCCTAGAGTCTGGAGTCGAACCGCGGACATCGCCCGCCGCATTGCGAAAACAAAGAGGAAAACATTAACATAGGAGGGTCGGAATTTACTGGCGGATTTCCTAATCCGAGAATGGATTCTACGGATCTATGGCACAATGCTGCATTGCAATAGAGAGATGGGCAATCCTGTGAATGTCGAATTTGGGCACCGGCTCTATCTCACGGGCATCGGCACGAATGTGACAGTGACCGAGTTGCGCGAATTTTTGCAGAAATACACCAAGAGAGCGCCTGATTGGGTCAATCGGGTTGACCTGAATACATCACGTCCAGCTTATGTGGTCACGTTTAAGGGTCTTCGTGACGGCGAAATCCAGAGGTTTGCCGAGCGAATCAATGGGGTGTACTGGCATGCCCACCAAATCGATGCCCACGTAATATGAGTGGGCTGATTTAAAATACGCCAGACAAACCAGTTTTTGGATTATCAAGGAACACCATGAGTCTCAAGTGCGGCATCGTTGGCCTACCTAACGTGGGCAAATCTACCCTCTTTAATGCCTTGACCAAGGCCGGCATCGCTGCCGAGAACTACCCCTTCTGCACGATCGAACCGAACGTTGGCATCGTCGAAGTGCCGGATCCGCGCCTGGATGCACTATCTGAAATCGTCAAACCCCAACGTGTCCAGCCGGCCATCGTCGAATTCGTTGACATTGCGGGCCTGGTCGCGGGGGCCTCCAAAGGCGAGGGGCTGGGCAATCAGTTTCTGGCCAATATTCGCGAAACTGACGCCATCGTCAATGTGGTGCGCTGTTTCGACGATGAGAATGTGGTGCACGTCTCTGGTCGTGTTGATCCGATCGCCGATATCGAAACGATTGTGACCGAACTGGCGCTGGCCGATCTGGCAGTCGTCGAGCGCACGATTGCCCGCGACAGTAAGAAGGCCCGCTCCGGTGATAAGGATGCCGCCAAGCTTGTGGCGATTCTGGAAAAACTATTACCACATCTAAACGAAGGAAAGCCAGCGCGCACGCTGGGTCTGGGCGACGAAGACAAGGTACTGCTCAAGCCGCTTTGTCTGCTCACGATTAAACCCGCCATGTATGTCGGCAACGTGCTGGAAGATGGCTTCGAGAACAACCCGTTTCTGGATCGCCTGCGGGAATTTGCAGCGAAAGAAGGCGCCCCTGTGGTCGCCGTTTGCGCCAAGCTGGAGGCTGAATTAGCCGATCTGGACGATGAAGACAAACAGGCATTCCTGGCCGACCTGGGCCTTGAAGAGCCCGGCCTCAACCGGTTGATTCGGGCCGGTTATGAACTGCTGGGCTTGCAGACCTATTTCACCGCCGGGGTGAAAGAAGTGCGCGCCTGGACGATTCACAAAGGTGATACCGCACCACAGGCTGCCGGCGTGATCCACACCGATTTCGAACGCGGCTTCATTCGTGCGCAGACCATTGCGTTCGCCGACTTCATTGCGTTCAAGGGTGAGCAAGGTGCCAAAGAAGCCGGCAAGATGCGCGCTGAAGGCAAAGACTATATTGTGCAGGATGGTGATGTCCTGAACTTCCTGTTCAACGTCTAATCTAAAAGTTGATCCGATGAAACGTTTATTGACCGTGTGGGTCTGTGTGTTCGCCCTAGGCGTACCCATGACGCCGGCCTACGCCCTCTTTGAAAGCAAACCCGTTGCCCAGCAACGCGCCGATATCCTGAAACAGAACGATCAGATCATGCGTCGCCTGTACCGGCTGGAACCTCATGCCAAAGAGCTGGTGGCCAAATCAGCCGGCTATGCGACCTTCAGTAATTTCGGGATGAAGATCTTTGTGGCGGGGGGCGGCTCGGGTTCTGGCGTTGTGATACGCCAGAACAACGACAAACCGGTCTACATGAAGATGGTAGAAGTTCAGGCCGGTCTGGGTGTCGGCATCAAATCGTTCAGCGTGATCTTTGTCTTTGAAACTGAAAAGGCACTTAATAGCTTTATCAATTCCGGGTGGGAATTTGGCGGGCAGGCAACCGCTGCAGCAAAGTACGAAAGCAAGGGGGGTGCCTATGAAGGGGCGACCAACGTGAGCGAGGGTGTCTGGATGTATCAGCTCACCGATAATGGTTTGGCAGCAGAAATCACCGCCAAGGGCACCAAGTATTACAAAGACAGCGATCTGAATAAGTAGCGCTGATATGAATGCAGAAGGTTTATGGTTCGCTTTTCGCGGCCGGGAGTTGTTTCTCACCAATGAAGGTCGGGTGCCCAGTGGGCGTGCGGATGAGCTGTTTGGTGATCAGATACGGCATGCTCACGCTATTGGCGAACTTGAGGGTGTTCAGTGTTACGGATGCGCACTCGAGGATTTAGCTGCTCCGCGAACCGCTGGTCGCTTTAGACCTCTGAAAACGTTGCTCGACGATTGGCCAGAAGCCATGGCACATATGGCAGGGCGAGCCCTGGAGATTATTGAATGGGATAATAGCCACCGATTTTGCGGTGCGTGTGGTGCGCCAACGACCCAGGAAACGACGGCCATCGTTCGCCGCTGTACGAATTCGCTATGCCGTCGAGACCATTATCCTCGGGTTTCGCCAGTCGTCATTGTGGCTGTTGAGCGTGGCGATGAAATATTGCTGGGCCGTTCCCCGCACTTTGCTCCGGGTATGTACAGCACGTTAGCGGGGTTTGTGGATGCCGGTGAAACCGTAGAAGCGGCAGTGCACCGCGAAATCTTTGAAGAATCCGGTCTAAGGATTGGTCATCTCCGCTATTTTTCGAGTCAGCCATGGCCTTTCCCGCATTCTTTGATGCTTGGCTTTCAGGCCGAGTACCTCGATGGCGATATTAAAATCGCCCAAGACGAGCTGGAAGATGTTGCCTTTTTTCACGTCGACCGCCTGCCAGCGGTGCTACCCGGCCCATCGACAATCGCTCACTGGCTGATTCGTGATTTCTGCAGACGTCACCATCGACCATGGCCGTTAACTGATCAAGTCATACACTCACAAACATAAGTCATAATGTTCCAAATGATGCGCCGACCCCAATTTAATCCCTATGCACTCCTTGTGCTGACCTCCTTATTCTGGGCCATCAACATGGTCATGAGCCGGGGTCTGCGAGCCGATCTGCCGCCGATTGCTCTTGCCTTCTGGCGGTGGGTGGTTGCTTTTGGTTGTGTCCTACCACTGGCGCTTCCACATCTGAAATCCGAGTGGCCCATCCTGCGTGCGCATTGGGTAAAAGTAGTCTTTCTGGGAATCTTCGGCGTCGGTTTCTACAACACTTTTTCCTATATTGCGGTTCAGTACACGACTGCAACCAGTGCCACGTTGCTGAATTCATTTATTCCGGTGGTTACCAGCGTGCTTGCATTTCTCTTTTTCGGAAAACGGTTGTCGCGACCGCAAATCATCGGCGGCCTGGTTTCATTGACCGGCGTCATCCTCTTGATCAGTCGCGGAAGTATGGCCACCCTGATCGGCCTCACCCTGAACACGGGCGACGTGTGGATGTTGGTGGCCGTGTTGTCATGGAGTATCTATACCGCTTTTCTCGTCTGGCGACCGGCGGGCGTGCACCCCATGCTGCTGCTGGCAGCATTGATTGTTGTCGGTCTCTGCGTCATGGCGCCCATGTATGCCTGGGAGTTGGCGCAGGGCGCCACGATTCACCTGCATGCGGGCTCGTTGGCCGGTATTTTCTATGCCGGCATCGTTGCCGCGTTTCTCGGGTTTGTCTGCTTCAATGCCGGTGTGGCACAGGTTGGACCGGCCGTTGGCTCACTCTTCATTCACTTACAGCCAGTATTTGCTGCCATTCTTTCGGCAGTAGTCCTCTCGGAACAGCCTGAGTGGTATCACTATGCGGGCATGCTGCTGGTCTTCAGCGGTATCTATTTAACCACGCGCCGCCCTGACTTTCTGCCGCACAAATCCTGACTCTGAAGGGTTTGGCGAGAAACTCTCGCCAAACCCTTCAGACAGTCATGCTGCACAAAGAGCTCGTTAGTTTTTGATCGCTTCGACAGCAACGCTTAACTCGACCTCGTCGCTCACGTTCGGGGCGTATTTGCCCAGTCCGAAATCACTACGTTTGATCTGTGTCGTGGCGTTGGCACCACAAGCATCCTTCTGCTTCATCGGGTGTACGCCACAATGGAAGTGTGTGATCTTCAGTTTGACCGGCTTGGTGATGTCGCGCACGGTCAGATCGCCGCTGAGTTCGGTTGGCTTGTCGCCCTTGAACTTGATGCCGTTCGATTTGAAGGTGATGGTCGGGTACTTGGCGGCGTCAAACCAGCCATCGCTGGTCAGGTGGCCGTCAAAGGCCTTACTGCCGGTGTCAACCGAGTCAACCTTGATGGTGATGTCGGCGCTACCAGTTTTGGCTTTCTGATCCAGCGTGATATTGCCGGTGGTGTCGTTGAAGCGGCTACGCTGTTTTGAAAAGCCCAGGTGGGTGTACTCGAAGCTGGCAAAGGTGTGGTTTGGGTCGATCGTGTAGGTGGCGGGTTCGGCAAAGGCACCGGTAGAAAATGCAGCGGCAACAGCGCCGAGGATCAGGGTTTTTTTCATGCGTTACTCCTTGAGGTTGGGGGGGGGTTACTGACTGCTAATAAACAATTTAAGCTGAACGGTGACGTCGTTAGCCACAGTGCCCGTTCCGGCCCATTGGCCCTGGCCGAGTCCGAAGTCTAGACGCTTGATGAGCAGTGTGCCGTCCAGACGAGCCTGGCCATTGGCTTCACGGGTGAGGGTGACCGGAAATCGAACAGGTTTCGTCTGGTTTCGAATCGTCAGATGACCAGTAAGTTCAAAACGGTCTGCGCCCAGCGCCTTGACGTGCGTCGAGACGAATGTCGCTTGGGGTGTGCGCTTGACATCGAACCAGTTCGGACCTAACGCCTCTTCGGTGGCTTCGTCGAAGCCGATATCGAAACTCTGAAGGTCGACCTCGGCCTTGGCTTGTGCTTGTGCTGCTTTCTCCGGGTCAAAGCGGATCTGCGCGGTGAACTTTTTGAAGCGGCCCTCGGTTTTGGTACCCATCAATACCGGGATGAAGCGGATTGAAGAACGTGCGGTGTCGACCCGGTCGTACTGAACCGCTTGGGTACCCGCAGGAAATAACAGGCAGAGAGGCAATAAGAACGATAGAAGGTGTCTCGGTTTCATGATGTGTGACGCTCCGGACGCATCCGATCCAGAAGATGATCTTTATCGATGAGCTGATGTTTGAGTGCAGCGCCGATATGAACCACAATGAGCAGGGCGATGGCGTTCGCCAAAAAACCGTGCGTGTCTTTGAGGGTTTGCGCCAAACCCTTATCTTTATCCACCAGATTCGGCAGATCCCAAAGCCCAAAAAAGGTAGTCGTGAAGCCCTTGGCAGAACTCATCAACCAACCGGTGACCGGAATGGCGATCATTAATACGTACAGGGCGATGTGGGTCAGGTGCGCAGCGATGTTTTGCCAGGCGGGGCTGTTTGTCGGCAACGGGGGTGGCGTGTGGGTCATTCGGACGGCGACCCGCGCCAACCAGAGCAGGGCAAGCGTCACCCCGAGCCACTTGTGCCAGGTCACCAGCATGATGCGATCCGGGCCGATCGGAAAGTCGCCGATGCTTATTCCCATGAAATAGAGGGCCACAATCAAACAGGCCATGAGCCAGTGCAGCGCAATCGCAGAGGGCGTATAACGGGTAGTGGGGCGACGGGGCATGCAGATCCCTTTGTTTGAAAAAAGTAAGATTGCACCATTATCATGCGCCGTTTATTCGTTGCATATGACGCTATCGTTCAAATTTTATGAATAAAACCATCGGCCACCCTCGGAATACCCGGCGTATTGGACGATTTGCGCCGTCGCCCACGGGGCCGCTACATTTCGGCTCACTCGTCGCGGCCCTGGGAAGTTATCTCGATGCTCGGTCAGCCGGTGGTCAGTGGTTGCTTCGGATCGAAGACGTCGATCGACCCCGTACCATCCCCGGGATGATTGACGCTCAAATGCGTGCGTTAGAGCGCTATGGCTTCGAGTGGGATAGCACCGTCCTGCGGCAATCCCAGCGATCATCGATTTATCAGGCAGCGCTGGATCGCCTGATTGTGGCGGATTTGGTTTACCCATGCACCTGTACGCGCAGCTACATCGCTGCGTTGCCGGGGGTGCGGATGGGCATCGATGGTTTCGTGTACCCCGGCCATTGCAGCTCATGGCAGCCAGGGATGCCGATACCGCCCGATGCCGCCTGGCGTTTTAGGGTGCCGGCCGGCGTGACCGGTTTCAACGACCGGATCCGGGGTCGTATCGCTCAGAATCTACGAAACGATGTTGGTGATTTTTCGTTGTTACGGGCAGACGGCTGTTTCACCTATCAGCTGGCCGTCGTGGTCGATGATCTGGCACAGGGCGTGACCGATATCGTGCGCGGCGCCGATTTAATCGATTCAACCCCCCGGCAGATCGCGTTAATTCATGCGCTCGGTGGCGACACGCCCACTTATGCGCATTTACCGGTCGTCAAGAACGATGCCGGCGAGAAACTGTCGAAACAAACCTTGGCACAGGCCATTCCCGTTGAAAACGAAGGCGCGCGGGTTGAACTGCTCTGGAAAGCTTTGGCGTTTCTGGGGCAGCAGCCAGATCCCGCTTTGCGACAGGCGTCGCAGGCAACGCTATGGGCCTGGGCCATGACGCACTGGTCTGTGGCGCGCGTGCCCGGTTGATTAATAGGTGTCCGCATAGCCGGTCAGCCGCAGCGCCCGGTAGAGAAGAAGGGCGCATGCCCCGCGAAGTAGATGGTGAAGTTTTGGCTTTTTCTGCCAGACATCGAGGGTGATTTCTCTGCTGTGCGTACTAATGGCCAGATCCAGTTGAGATTGCAGTGTTGCTGCAAATGGCTGGTCACGGATGACAATATTTGCTTCGCGGGCCACGAGCAGGGAAAACGGATCAAGATTCGCTGAGCCAACGGTCGACCAAATGCCGTCTATGACAGCCGCCTTGGCATGCATGAATCCCGGGCGGTATTCAAAAATCCGGATGCCATGTGTCAACAGGGTGGCGTAGAGCGCCTGTGCGGCATAGTGCTGTAATCGGTATTCGACGCGTCCCTGGAGCAGGAGTGTGACACGGACGCCACGCTGGCTGGCTTCGAGCAGTTCGGTAAGGATTTTCTGGCTTGGAATAAAATAGGCCATGGCCAGCGTGATCTGTTCATGCGCCTGACGGATGGCCAATAGATAAGCGTACTCGATCGCGCGTCGATGCAGAAGATTGTCGCGCAATACCAGTGCGGCAAGACGATCGCCGGTAGGTGCGACGTGCAGCGTGGTAGGTAGTGGTTTCGTATAGCGCTTTCGCAGGATGCTGCCAAAGCGCGTCAGCATCAGCCACTGTCGATCGATTGCGTGTCCAATGGGTTCGATGAGCGGCCCCCGGATGCGGACCGCGAAGTCGAGCCGAACACTGTCCGTATTGCCTGTTGCATCGTCGATGATGTTGATGCCGCCCGCGAAAGCCGATCGTCCGTCGATCAAAGCCAGCTTGCGATGCATGCGTCGCAGGCGGGCACGTTTTAGCGAGATGAGATGCCTCAATAGTTCACGTTCCGGTCGGAATACGCGAATTTGAACACCGGCGGATTCTAAGGGAGATCGGTGACGCTGGTCGAGATTACGTGCCCCGAATCCATCGACAACTATCCGGACATCGACACCGCGAGCTGCTGCACGGCAAAGTGCCTGAGTTAATGCATCGCCGATCGAATCATCTGCATATAGATAGGTTTCAAGGCGGATCGTTTCGCGCGCGTTATCAATATCGGCCAACAGCGCCCTAAAGTAGTCCGCGCCATTACACAGTAACCATATCTCGTTGTCTGGCAGGAAGTGGGGCCTTGGATGAAACGCCTGCCGTAAACGCCCGCGTAACGTCATGATCTAGTGGCTTAGACGGTCAGTCTCAATTCGCAGCGTAGCGCTGCGTGATCGGAAATTTTTGACCAGCCGGCACCGTAATGAACATCGGCGTTCACAGCGCATAGGCCGCGTACATAAATGCGGTCTAGGCGCAGCATCGGCATAGCGACCGGAAAGCTGCGGGCGTAGCGACCGGAGAGCTGTTGAAATACTTCGCTAAGTTCGAGGCGCTCTGCCAGGTGTTTGCTGGCGTGGTTGCGCCAGTCATTAAAGTCACCCGCAATGATCAGCGGCTGGTCATGTGGAACCAGGCGGTCGATTTCTTCAGCGAGTGCCGCCATCTGCCATTTTCGTGAACGTGCAAATAGTGAGAGATGCGCACAGACACAGTGGATCGTGTGGCCCTGCCACTGGATCTGTGTGTGCAACAGCCCGCGACGTTCGAATCTCAGGTGCGTCACATCCTGATTGTGACTGTGCGCAATCGGATAACGCGACAGAATGGCATTCCCATGATGACCATGATCGTAGAGCACATTCTGGCCGTAGGAAGCAGACCACACCGAATCGGCAAGAAATTCATGCTGGGGTTGTGTTGGCCAGCTTTCGTGTTTTTGAGCGTGTTGTTCGTGGAGCCCCTGCACTTCTTGCAGAAAGACCAAATCCGGGTTGAGCGTGCGGAGCCGCTCACGTAGCTCGTGAATGGTCACGCGACGATTGAACTGCGACAGCCCCTTGTGAATATTGTAGGTGACCAGCGACAGCGTTTCGGACATAGAGCTGTAGTCGAAGCAGGGGCTAGTCAGGAAATCGCCAGCATGCGATCCATGGCCAGCTTGGCCGAAGCCGTCTGGCTTTCGGGGACATGAATGGCGTTGACAATATTGCCTTCGACCAAGTTCTCCAGAGTCCAGGCCAGGTGCTGTGGATCGATGCGCTGCATGGTAGAACACATGCAGACGGTAGGCGCCATAAACTGCACGATCTTGCCCTCCGGCGCTACTTCACGGGCGAGGCGCTCAACCAGGTTCAGTTCGGTGCCGACAAGCCAGCGTGTTCCGGTTGGGGCTTCTTTGATGATTCTGACGATGTATTCCGTTGAACCGATGAAGTCCGATGCCGCGCAAACTTCAAAAGAACACTCCGGGTGCGAAATGACCTTGCCGTCCGGGTGTTTGGCGCGGAACGCCTCGATGTGCGAGGGCTGGAACATCTGGTGCACCGAACAGTGACCCTTCCAGAGCAGAATCCGCGCATTGCGGATTTGTGCCTGCGTCAGTCCGCCGCGTGGTTGATCAGGATCCCAGACCACCATTTCCTCGAGCGGTACGCCCATGGTGTGGCCAGTCCAGCGCCCGAGGTGCTGATCCGGGAAGAAAAGAACTTTGGGACGCTGCTCAAAAGCCCACTTCAGAATGACCGGTGCATTCGACGAGGTGCAAACGATCCCGCCGCGATCACCGCAAAAAGCTTTCAGGTCAGCCGCTGAGTTAATGTAGGTAATGGGTGTGATGAGATTGGCCGGATCCTCGCCCAGTGCAGTGCCTAGCTCACGCCAGCAGCGTTCCACTTTGGTCAGATTGGCCATGTCGGCCATGGAGCAGCCCGCCGCCAAATCCGGCAATATCGCTGTCTGGCTGGGTTTGGTCATCATATCTGCCACTTCAGCCATAAAGTGCACACCGCAAAACACGATATATTCGGCATCGGTCTGGCTGGCCAGACGGGACAGCTTCAGCGAGTCGCCTGTCAGATCGGCGTGCTGGTAGACGTCGGCCCGTTGATAGTGGTGACAGAGGAGTACGGCTTTACTTCCCAGTTGCTGCCGGGCGGCGTTGATCCGTTGTTGACAGGCTTCATCGCCGAGGTCGCGGTAGTCTTCAAAATTTCGCATGCTCAATTCCTGCTGCAGCGCCTAGCCCTGATACCAGGGAAGACCATGAAAGCGCCATCCGCCCAGATTGCCGCGATGGTTCTGTGCATCCTTGTCGCCCTCGAAACCTTCCAGCACGTTGTAGGCCGCCGTAAAGCCTGCTTCCAATGCGGCGCTGGCAGCGCTTCGTGAGCGAATACCACTGCGGCAAATGAAGAGAATCGTTGCGCTACGATCGACCTGACGTTGCAGTTCGCTGATGAAATGCGGGTTGCGCGACATATCCGGGTATTGCACCCAGTCGATTTCGATAGCCCCGGGGATCCGACCGACCCAGTCCCATTCCGCGCGTGTGCGGACATCGACGAGCACGGTGCCAGGGGCTTCTTGAAGCAGCGTCAGTGCTTCCTGCGGCGTGACGTCGCCGCTGTAGTTGAAGCCCTGTTGTTCGGCACGGTGTCGTGCCTGGTTCAGAATGTCAATGATTCGGCTCATGATGAATCTTTGGTTAACCGGTGGGTGATCGCCCGGAAACCGTGCGATTAACGATAGAATATCGTGTAAATGGCGAGTATACGCGGCCGTTACGGCAAGCGGAATCCACAAAGCCTGTGCCGATCATTCTAAGCGGGGGGAATATGTCTGTAGGGCATCACCATGCGGGCCATGCACACGACCAGACTGCACTGATCGATGCGTTAACAGGGGTGCACGGTAGCGCGGCCTCGAATCGCCTCGTGCGACGCTCAGTGAATGTCAGTATGGGCGTCAATATTTGTCTTTCGGTGTTACAGATTATCGTGGGCTGGTTTGCCCATTCGCACAGTTTGCTGGTTGACGGCTTCCATTCGTTTTCCGACTTACTGTCAGACTTTCTCGTGCTTTTTGTGGCGCGACACAGTGCGCGGGCGGCGGATGACAAGCATCCCTATGGCCATGCCCGCCTTGAAACACTCGCAACATTAATCCTTGGTTTGATGCTGCTCGGTATTGGGGGTGGTTTCCTGTACTCCGCAGCAGAGCGTGCCGTTAGCGTCGAATCGGCTCCTCCGGTCGAGATGATGGCGCTGTACGTTGCCCTGCTGGCGTTGGTCGCCAAGGAATGGCTGTTCCGCTACATGCTTCGTGTGGCGAAGAAGGCCAATTCGGCCATGCTCGTGGCCAATGCCTGGCATTCGCGCTCCGATGCCGCCTCCTCGCTGGTGGTGGCTATCGGTATTGGTGGCTCGTTGCTGGGATTCATCTACGCCGATTTGCTGGCGGCGGCGATCGTTGGTGCGCTGATTGTCAAAATGGGCTGGACATTTACACAGGGCGCGCTAGAAGAACTCGTTGACCATGGCGCCGATGCGGCTGAGCTGGAAGAGATCCGTAATACGATTCGCCAGACACCGGGCGTGCTGGATCTGCACGATTTGAGGACGCGCCGAATGGCGGATCGGATTCTGGTAGATGCTCATGTTCACGTGGCGCCAAGGATTAGTGTTTCCGAGGGGCACCGTATTGCCGATCAGGTTAGCATCAATGTCCGGCGTTCCTGTGCAAAGGTTCTTGATGTGCTTGTTCACATCGATCCCGAAGATGACAGCGTGCCGCAGTCCGCTGCGCTCAAAGTCGATCTGTCGCGCGACCGGCTGGAGCATTGGGTGGCGGCCGCATCAACCCGGATCTGGGGGCATGGCCAGGGAGCGCCTGAACGGGTGCAGTTACACTATTTGAATGGTCAGGTGGAGGTTGAAGTCCTGTTGCCTCCCGCACTCGACGACCTGCCTGAACCGCCCGCAATCGAGGCGGGCGTCCGCCATTTGCGGCAGGCGGCTGAGGCAGAGGGGCTGCCGTTGCAACGTTGGACGGTCTACCGTCGCCTGAGTGAGGACGCACCGGAATAGTGCGCACCATAGTGGTGCGCACTATGCTATATTGCACAACAATGGTGCAAAGCCGACTGAACTGGGCACGGTACCCGCTGAAACCCGCGTGCGGGATGCTTTTCGGTAGTGGGATGGCGTATTATTCTTGGCATGAATCCTGCTTAAAAGGCAGGGCAACGATTTTTCTTGTTTCTGCATATCTAGATCGCCTCGGGCGGTCGCAATTAGGAGAGCTGTTATGACCACCGTGCAAGACGTCCTGAAGCTGGTCAAGGACAACGACGTCAAGTTCGTCGACTTCCGTTTTACCGATACTCGTGGCAAAGAGCAGCACGTCGGCGTGCCAATTAGCCAGTTCAGCGAAGAGAGATTCGAAGAGGGTCAGGCCTTCGACGGCTCGTCGATCGCCGGTTGGAAGGGCATTCAAGCCTCCGACATGCTGCTGATTCCGGATCCGGCCTCGGCCTACATCGACCCGTTCTACGATGAAACCACCCTGGTCCTGACCTGTGACGTGGTGGAGCCGACCGATGGCAAGGGTTACGACCGTGACCCGCGTTCGATCGCCAAGCGCGCGGAAGCCTACCTGAAGAGCTCGGGTATCGGCGACACCGCTTTCTTCGGCCCGGAACCGGAATTTTTCATTTTTGATTCGGTCGAGTGGAAGACCGACATGTCGGGCACCTTCGTGAAGATCTTCTCGGAAGAAGCGGCCTGGTCGTCGGATGCCAAGATCGAGGGTGGCAATACCGGCCACCGTCCGGGCGTCAAGGGTGGCTACTTCCCGGTTGCGCCAGTGGATAGTTTCAACGATATCCGTACCGCCATGTGTAACGCGCTGGAAGCCTGTGGCGTTGAAGTCGAGGTGCACCACCACGAAGTGGCGACCGCTGGTCAGAACGAAATCGGTACCAAGTTCGACACGCTGGTGCGTCGCGCCGACAAGACGCAGGTGCTGAAGTACGTCGTGCTTAACGTCGCACACCAGTATGGCAAGACCGCTACCTTTATGCCGAAGCCGATCGTTGGTGACAATGGTTCGGGCATGCACGTCCACCAGTCGATCTGGAAGGACGGCAAAAACCTGTTTGCCGGTGATCAGTACGCTGGCCTCTCGGAGACCGCCCTCTACTACATCGGCGGCATCATCAAGCACGCCAAGGCGCTCAACGCCATCACCAACCCGGGCACGAACTCGTACAAGCGCCTGGTACCGGGATTCGAGGCGCCGATCAACCTCGCCTACTCGGCGCGCAACCGCTCGGCGGCGATCCGCATTCCCTACGTGCCGAACCCGAAGGGCCGCCGCATCGAGGTGCGCTTCCCGGACAGCACGGCCAACCCGTATCTCTGCTTTGCGGCGATGCTCATGGCCGGCCTGGACGGCGTGAAGAACAAGATTCACCCGGGCGACCCCGCGGACAAGGACCTCTACGACCTCGAGCCCGAGGAAGCGGCGAAGGTCCCGCATCCCTGCGCGTCGCTGGACGAGGCGCTCGACCACCTCGACAAGGACCGTGCCTTCCTCACCAAGGGCGGCGTGTTCACCAACGACATGATCGACGGCTACATCGCGCTGAAGATGGAAGAGGTCACGCGCTTCCGCATGACGACGCACCCGGTCGAGTACGACATGTACTACAGCCTGTAACCGGCGCGCCGTTGCACGCGGGAAGGGGCGGGCCGGGCGGTCCGCCCCTTCGGCTTTGCGGGGCTTTGCACTACACTCGG
>JBDLTT010000040.1:0-83615 GCA_039805725.1 Pseudomonadota bacterium
GCCAGACAGGCCATCACGGCCGACTGCTTCTGGTCAGCCGGGTACTTGGCGACTTCGCGATCAAAACGCGCAAGGGTTTCCTGAGTCAGCATCAGCGGTCAACCTCACCAAAAACGATATCCTGGGTCCCGATAATCGTGACCACGTCGGCGATCATGTGACCACGCGACATTTCTTCCAGCGCCGACAGATGGGCGAAGCCCGGCGCGCGAATCTTCATGCGGTACGGCTTGTTGGCACCGTCCGACGACAGGTAGATGCCGAACTCGCCCTTCGGGTGTTCGATGGCGGCATAGCAATCGTTTTCCGGCACATGCATGCCTTCGGTAAAGAGCTTGAAGTGGTGAATCAGCTCTTCCATGTTCGATTTCATCGATTCACGGGGCGGCGGTGCGACCTTGTAATCGCTCGTAATCACCGGGCCGGGATTAGCGCGCAGCCAGGTAATGCATTGTTTGATGATGCGGTTCGACTGCGCCATCTCTTCCATACGCACCAGGTAGCGGTCGTAAGAGTCGCCATTGGTGCCCACCGGGATGTCGAAATCCAGACGGTCGTAAACTTCATACGGCTGCTTCTTGCGCAGATCCCAGGCGATACCCGAACCGCGCAGCATAGCACCCGTCAGACCCATGTTCAGGGCACGCTCCGGCGAGACAACACCAATGCCGACCAGACGCTGTTTCCAGATCCGGTTGTCGGTCAGCAGGTTATGGTAGTCATCCAGATACGCCGGGAAACGATTCGTAAAATCTTCCAGGAAGTCGAGCAACGACCCCTGACGGTTCTTGTTCAACTCGGCCACGCGCTTGGCGTCTTTCCAGGGCGACACCTCATACTTCGGCATGACGTCCGGCAGGTCGCGATAAACGCCACCCGGACGGAAATAGGCGGCGTGCAAACGGGCGCCCGACACCGACTCGTAAACGTCCATCAGATCTTCACGATCGCGGAAGGTATAGAGCGCCATGGTCATGGCACCCACGTCGAGGCCGTGACAGCCGATCCACAGCAGGTGATTCAGCAGACGGGTGACTTCATCGAACATCACGCGAATGTACTGGGCACGCTCGGGCACCTGGATGCCGAGCATCTTTTCGATCGCCATGCAGTAAGCGTGCTCGTTGCACATGGTCGACACGTAGTCCAGTCGATCCATGTAAGGGACTGACTGCACCCACGTCCGGGTCTCGGCCAGCTTTTCCGTCGCACGGTGCAGCAGACCGATGTGGGGATCGGCGCGCTCAACCGTTTCGCCATCCAGCTCCAGCACCAGACGCAGCACACCGTGTGCCGAGGGATGCTGGGGTCCAAAGTTCAATGTGTAGTTACGAATCTCTGACATGCTGCGATCCTGGATGTCCGGTGTGGTCCGTACTGATCTCGGTGATGTAAACCCGCGCTTTATCGCGCCGGTTCGCCATAGGTTTCTTCACGCACGATACGCGGCGTGTTTTCGCGCGGTTCGATCGTGACGGGTTGATAGATAACGCGCTTCTGCTCATCGTCATAACGCATCTCGACGTAACCCGAAATCGGGAAGTCCTTGCGGAACGGATGGCCGACAAAACCGTAATCGGTCAGGATACGACGCAGATCCGGATGGTTGACGAACAGAATGCCAAACAAATCGAAGGCTTCGCGTTCGAACCAGTTGGCGGCGGTCCAGACATCCACGACCGAATCAACGACCGGCATTTGATCGTCCGGCGCATAAACACGAACCCGTACGCGCTGGTTCAGTTCCACGGACAGCAGGTGCACCACCACGGCAAATCGTTTTTCATGCGATTCCTTGCCACCGTAGGTTGAATAATCAACGCCGCAAAGGTCGATCAACTGATCGAACTTGAGGCCGGCAGCATCGCGCAGCTTCAACATTGCCGCATGGTAATCGGCGACAGCAACATCGATGGTGATTTCACCCAAAGCTTGCTTCGTGCGGACGATGGCACCACCCAGTACCTGTTGCAGGGAATCGGCGAGGGTTTGTGTGTTTTGCGTCATGATCTTCTGTGTCCCCTACCGTGCTCAGCGGGCAATCGTACTGGTACGACGAATCTTGTTCTGTAGCTGAACCAGACCGTACAGCAGCGCTTCGGCGGTCGGCGGACAACCCGGCACATAAATATCGACCGGTACGATGCGGTCACAGCCGCGCACCACCGAGTACGAGTAGTGGTAATAACCACCACCGTTGGCGCAAGACCCCATCGACACGACCCAGCGCGGTTCGGCCATCTGGTCGTACACCTTGCGCAGCGCCGGCGCCATCTTATTGGTCAGCGTACCAGCGACCACCATCAGGTCTGACTGGCGCGGGCTCGGGCGGAAGACCATACCGAAACGGTCAAGGTCATAACGCGCGGTACCGGCGTGGATCATTTCGACAGCGCAACAGGCCAGACCAAAGGTCATCGGCCAGAGCGAGCCTGTACGGCAGTAATTGATCAGCTTGTCAGCCGTGGTGGTGACAAAACCTTCGTTGAGTACGCCCTGAATCTTGGACATTGCTTACTCCCACTCGAAGGCGCGCTTCCGCCACCCGTAGATGAAGCCCACGACCAGGATGGTCAAAAAAACCATCATGGCGATAAAACCATGCATGCCAATTTCTTTGATCACCACCGCCCAAGGGAAAAGAAAGGCGATCTCCAGATCGAAAAGAATGAAGATAATGGCCAGAAGGTAGTAGCGAACGTCGAACTTCATCCGCGCGTCTTCAAAGGCCTCGAAGCCACATTCGTACGCGGAAAGCTTCTCGCTATCAGGATTATTCGGAGCAACGAAGTGGTTCAGCAGACGAGCCAGAACGCCCACGGCGACGCCGACTGCGACGAACACCAGGATCGGAAAGTAATTTTCGAGCATCAAGCCACCCAAAGTTTGCCAAATGACGCACAACAACCAAAACCCACAATAACCGACCAGACAAGACTATCCTGGTGCCGACGGCGAGACTCGAACTCGCACAGCTTGCGCCACTACCCCCTCAAGATAGCGTGTCTACCAATTTCACCACGTCGGCATTCCTGTTCGGTCAGCTACAGAAGCTGCAACTCACCGAGGTACGTTTTTGGCCTTCGACGCACCTTCCGGACCGGCAATTTTGCCTTCCATCGGAACACTCGCAGCACCAGCAACACCGGGTTCTGATTCTACATTGGATTGCATCACACTGCCAGCATTTTTCGACTGTAACGACTGAAAATTCGCCAGCAACAATGCGGTCACGAAGAAGACAGTCGCGAGCACCGCCGTCGAACGCGATAGAAAGTTGGCCGAGCCCGTTGCACCGAACAAACTGCCCGACGCGCCACTACCAAAGGCCGCACCCATATCGGCACCCTTGCCATGCTGCATCAGCACAAGGCCAATCACACCCAGTGCCGATACAATGTTCGCGATAAGTACAATGACGTAAAGAATATCCATCTGTTTGCCTGCTTCTCTTTCCTGAAAAACGTCCGAAATTACACCGCGCGCATCGTGGCGGCGGTGCAGATTGTACTGAAATCCTGGGCATCCAGGGCGGCGCCACCGATCAAACCACCATCCACATCCGGTAGCGCAAACAAGGTTGCCGCATTATTGCCCTTCACGCTACCACCGTAGAGAATACGGGTCTGAACGAGGCCAGCCGCCACCAGACGCTGACGAATATGGGCATGCACCGACTGCACGCCTTCTGGCATCGGGGTTTTACCGGTCCCGATCGCCCACACCGGTTCGTACGCGATCACCAGGCTGGTGCCCTCATCTGCCACAGCGGCCAGGGCCAGAAGCACCGGAGCCAGCTGGCGGTCGATGATATCCAACGTCTGGCCAGAGGCCTCCTGCTCGGCGGATTCGCCAACACAGACGATCGGCATCAGGCCACTATCGAGCGCGGCGATCGCCTGTGCCGCCACCTGCGCATCGGTCTCACCACAATACTGGCGGCGCTCCGAATGACCCACGATCACGTAGCGACAGCCCAGATCACGTAGCATGGACGCGCTGACCTGGCCCGTGAAGGCGCCCGCACGATGTTCGCTGACGGTCTGGGCGCCCACGCCAATCGGCGTTTCGGCCAGCAGTGCGGCGATTTGCGGCAGATAGGGGAACGGCGGGCAGACACCGATCTCCGGCAACGGCTGTTGCGCCAGCGCGGCAAGCAACGCCTCGATCAGAGCGCGGTTCGTCTCGAACGCACCGTTCATCTTCCAATTGCCTACCACCAGTGGTGTTCTGACGACCGTCATCACGAATCCTATTAAGCAGGAATACGAAAAATCGGAAAACTACGATAAAAAGGCGCTCAACCTTATGGCGAGCGCCTATTCTAGAGCTTGAATTGTATTATTTTCGCGCTGCCCCGGTCAAACAGCACGACCAGAAGCGCCCTTCACGTTCCAAGTTATGCCGCTGGTGCCCGGCATTCTTACACGACCGATTTGACGGTCAGCGCGATACTTTCGGCTTCACCCCGTGACAAAGACGAATCTTCGGCTTCAACCATGACGCGAAGCACCGGTTCCGTGCCGGACGGTCGCAACAGGACACGCCCACGCCCCGCCAAACGCTGCTCTGCGGCGCTGATGGCTTGTTGGATCGCGGCGTGTTGTTGCCAGTTGAAACCGGGCGACACCGGCACATTGATCATGGTCTGCGGATAGAGACGCAGCGCCCCCAGCAAGCCGGCCAGACTTTGACCCGAGCGTTTGAGCGCCACCAGGACCTGCAACGCCGAAACCAGACCATCGCCCGTCGTATGACGATCCAGCGCCAAAATATGGCCCGAGTTCTCGCCCCCAAACAACCAACCCTCGGACGCCAGCATCTCCATCACATAACGGTCGCCCACTTTGGCCCGCTTAAAAGGCACACCTGCCGAGACCAGCGCCTGTTCCAATGCCATATTCGTCATCAGCGTGCCGACCACGCCCGCCACCGGACCATCCAGTAGCCGGTCTCGGACGATCGCATACAGAATCTGATCGCCGTCATAGGCTCGCCCGTCGGCATCAACCATCACCAGACGATCCGCATCACCGTCCAGCGCGATCCCGAAATCAGCCTTGGCTTCGACTACGTGTCGCCCCAGAGACTCCGGATGCAATGCCCCGACGCCGGCATTGATGTTTTCACCGTCCGGCGTATTGCCGATAGCGACCACATCGGCACCCAACTCATGCAGCACTTCGGGTGCGATGTGATAGGCCGCGCCGTGCGCACAATCCACGACGATTTTTAGACCGCGCAAATCGAAACTGTGCGGCACCGTACTCTTGCAAAATTCAATATAACGGCCAGCAGCATCATCAATGCGACGGGCGCGCCCCAAGTCTTTGGGCGCTACGGTCTGCATCGGTTTGCCGTCCATCTCGTCAATGGCGGCTTCGATGGCACGTTCCACATCATCCGGTAGTTTCTTGCCATCGGCCGAGAAGAACTTGATACCGTTATCTTCAAAAGGGTTATGCGAGGCGGAAATCACCACGCCCGCCTGCAACCGTAGGGCACGTGTCAGATAGGCAATGCCCGGCGTCGGCAGCGGTCCTACCAGGTAAACGTCTACCCCTGCGGCCGAAAAGCCCGCTTCCAGTGCCGCCTCCAGCATATAACCGGAATTACGGGTGTCTTTACCGATCAGCACTCCCGGACGGTGGCCACCAGTATCACTACGCCCGACCAGAACACGGCCAGCGGCATACCCCAGGCGCAGGACAAAGTCGGGCGTAATCGGATACTGGCCAACACGACCGCGCACACCATCCGTACCGAAATATTTTCGACTCATGCCAATCCAGCTCCTGAATATCTATCGAATGCCTTGTCCATCAACCTAACGCCCGCAAAACCTTGAGTGCATCCACGGTTTCGCTCACGTCGTGCACCCGCACCATGGCTGCCCCGTATTGTGCCGCAAGCAACGCTGCGGCAACGCTCCCGGCGACACGTTCGTTCACCGGCTTGTCCAGCACATGACCAATCATGGTTTTACGCGAAACACCCACCAGCACCGGCAGGCCAAGCTTCACCAGATCGGGTAGCGCCCGGAACAATTGTTGATTATGCGCAAAGGTCTTGCCAAAACCAAATCCGGGGTCGAGGATCAGCCGGGTTCGGTCGATGCCGGCATGAACGGCAGCAACCTGGGCTGTTTGCAAGAAATCCCCCACTTCGGCCACGATATCCCCATATTGGGGCGCCGTCTGCATGGAGCGGGGTTCACCCTGCATATGCATGAGACAAACAGCCACATTCGCATGCGGCGCTAGCACCGTCGCCGCCGCGGGATCTGCCAACGCCGTCACATCGTTGATCATACCCACGCCCAGCCGAATGGATTCGGCCATCACCGGCGCCTTTACCGTATCCACAGAAACCGGCACGCCAGCCGCCACCAGTTTTTCAAGCAACGGCAGCAAACGATCCAATTCTTCCTGCAACCCTACTGGCTGGGCGCCAGGACGGGTCGACTCCGCGCCAATATCGAGCAAGGCCGCGCCGGCGTCGATCATGCGCATTGCCTGATCAAAAGCCGCATCGACTCGATGGTGCAGACCATCTCCAGAAAAGGAGTCCGGGGTGACATTGACGATGCCCATTACGAGCGGTCGACCCGGTGACCAGGTCAGCGAATGGGTGCCACAGCGTAGCGAATGTTCGGACATATTTAAATACAAAGGCCGACCCCTGGGGTCGGCCTGCATGGGTTCAATGGATTAAGACTAATTCAGCAAAGTCAGGCCGTCGCCGCTGCACCCGAGGCGTTCTCGGGGGCGGGTGTCGACGGCGTGCTTGCTGAACCTGGCGGCTGCGGTGGGCGCGGCGGTTTACCGGCCATGATGTCGTTGATTTGCTCAGCATCGATGGTTTCCCATTCCAGCAGCGCCTGCGTCATGGCCTCGACCTTGTCCCGGTTTTCATCCAGAAGGCGACGCGCCAGGGCATACTGTTCGTCAATGATGCGACGGATCTCGGCATCGACTTTCTGCATGGTCGCTTCCGACACAGCCTTATGCGTCGTGACCGAACGGCCGAGGAAGACTTCGCCCTCGTTCTCACCGTAGACCATCGGACCCAGATCCGACATGCCATAACGCGTCACCATGTCACGTGCCATCGACGTGGCGCGCTCGAAGTCATTCGATGCGCCAGTTGTCATCTGGTTCATGAACAATTCTTCCGCCACGCGACCACCAAACAGCACCGCGATGCGATCCATCAGATAGCCACGATCGTAGGCGTAGCGATCCTGCTCCGGCAGTTGCATCGTGACGCCCAACGCGCGACCGCGCGGGATGATCGTGACCTTGTGCACGGGATCCGACTTGGGCAACAGTTTGGCAACTACGGCGTGACCGGACTCGTGATACGCCGTATTGCGCTTTTCGTCCTCACTCATGACCATGCTACGGCGCTCGGCGCCCATCATGATCTTGTCTTTGGCCTTCTCGAAATCTTCCATGTCGACCAGGCGCTTGTTCTGGCGCGCGGCAAACAATGCCGCTTCATTGACCAGGTTAGCCAGATCGGCGCCCGAGAAACCCGGCGTTCCACGGGCCAGAATGTCGGCCTTGATATCCGGTGCCACCGGCACCTTACGCATGTGGACCTTGATAATTTCTTCACGGCCGCGAATATCCGGCAGCGGCACCACCACCTGACGGTCGAATCGACCGGGGCGCAGCAGTGCCGGATCGAGAATATCAGGACGATTCGTCGCGGCGATCACGATCACGCCTTGACTGCCTTCAAAGCCATCCATCTCGACCAGCATCTGGTTCAGCGTCTGTTCACGCTCATCATTGCCGCCACCCAGGCCAGCGCCACGATGGCGACCCACGGCATCAATTTCATCAATGAAAATGATGCACGGCGATTGCTTCTTGGCCTGTTCGAACATATCGCGCACACGAGCGGCACCGACACCGACGAACATTTCAACGAAGTCCGAACCGGAAATCGAAAAGAACGGCACCTTGGCTTCACCGGCGATAGCCTTAGCCAGCAACGTCTTACCGGTACCCGGGCTACCGACCATCAGCACACCGCGTGGAATACGGCCGCCCAGCTTTTGGAACTTGGTCGGATCCTTCAGGAAATCGACCAGCTCCTGGACTTCTTCCTTGGCTTCATCACAACCGGCGACATCAGCAAAGGTCACGGTGTTCTGCGCCTGATCGGTCATGCGCGCCTTGCTCTTGCCAAACGAGAACGGGCCACCGCCTTTGGCGCCGCCGCCCTGCATCTGGCGCATGAAGAAAATCCAGACGCCAATCAGCAGCAGCATCGGGAACCAGCTGACGAAGATATTCATCAGCATCGACGGCTCTTCTTCCGGCTTGGCTTCAATCTTGACGCCGCTCTTCAGCAGATCCGAGACCAACCAGATATCGGGCGGCGCATAAGAGGTGATCTTTTTGCCATCGGTCGTGGTGGCCTTGAGCGTGCGGCCTTCCATCACGACCTTGGTGATCTTGCCGTCTTTCACCTCTTCGATGAACTGGGAATACTCGACCGCGTTCTGGGTGGCTTGCTTGTTGTTGAACTGGTTAAACACCGTCATCAGCACAAGACCAATCACGACCCAGATGGCAACGTTGCGAAACAAATTGTTATTCACGATGGCTTTCTGCTCAAAATGTGAAATTGATATCCTATTCTAACCCGAGTCCGGGATCGAACCTTGGCTAATCCTTAAGCCCACAGCCTGACAAGGGACAAGGCAACTGCATTTTTCATTAATCCTTCAACCCCACACCCAACAGATACAATTCGCTGCTGCGCCCGCGCGAGGCCTCCGGTTTACGGGTCACCACCTTACGGAATACCTGGCGCATGGCGACGACATACTCCGCAAACCCTGACCCCTGAAAAACCTTCACCAGAAACGCCCCCTGCGGTTGCAGGTGGTTGGCGGCAAAATCCAGAGCCAATTCGGCCAGGTGGATCGAACGCGCCTGATCCGACATGGGGATGCCCGACATATTGGGGGCCATATCGGAAAGCACAAGATCTACCTTAGCACCATGCAACATCGCTTCGACCTGTTTGAGGACGGCTTCGTCGTGGAAGTCGCCCTGGAGAAACTCGACCCCCGGCAACAGCGGATCCAGTGGAAGCAGATCCAGACCAATCACCCGCCCGGTATTGCCCAGCCGTTTGCGCGCCACCTGCGACCAACCGCCCGGCGTGCAACCCAGATCCACCACAATACCGCCCCGACGAATGAGTTTGTCCTTGTCATCGACCTCCATGAGCTTGAAGGCCGCGCGCGACCGCCAACCCTCGGCCTTGGCGCGTTGCACCCAGGGGTCGTTCACATGCTCGCGCATCCATGCCTTACTTGTTTTGGTTCTGGCCATATCTTCGATCTGCTTCTGTCTGCTCTAGCGATGCCTGGCGTACAATGCCAGCCTTGCATTATCCGTGTTTACTGCCCTGAGTTTCCATTCATTATGACCGCTGACCGACTTGCCCAACTGATTGCCGACAACACCCCTGAAGCACCCGCTGCCGGCGCGCTAGCGATTAGCACGGCCCAGCGCCGGGAACTCAAAGCGGCGGCGCACAGCCTAAATCCGGTGGTCACCATCGCCGACAACGGACTTTCACCCAGCGTGCTCAAGGAAATCGACCATTCGTTGAACATCCACGGCCTGATCAAAATCCGGGTCGCCAGCGACGAACGCGAACTGCGCGAAAGCTATCTGGCCGAAATCTGCCACACCCTGAGCGCCGCTGCGATACAACACATTGGCAAGCTGCTGGTGGTTTGGCGCCCGAAAGCCGAAGTCCGCATCGACAAATCCGGCAAAGCCACCGGTCGCCGCAAGGCACCGCGTCAGCTCAAACGCAACTTCCAGAACGGTTAACAGATCGATCCGGTCAGATGTACCGGACGTCAATCATCTCGTATTCGCGTTGACCACCGGGCGTCTGAACCTGCACCACGTCACCAGCAAACTTGCCAATCAGCGCACGCGCCAACGGGGACGCATACGAAATTTTGCCCTGCTTGATATCGGCCTCGTCTTCACCAACGATCTGATACGTCACGGCTTGACCTGAGTCTGCATCTTCCAGATCGACTGTTGCACCGAATACACAACGTCCATCGGCATCCATGGCGGCCGGATCAATGATCTGGGCATGGCTTAACTTGCCTTCCACTTCCTGAATTCGGCCTTCGATGAAGCCCTGCTTTTCTTTTGCCGCATCGTATTCGGCGTTCTCCGACAAATCACCGTGGGCGCGCGCCTCGGCAATCGCCTCGATCACAGCGGGGCGCTCGATGGTTTTCAGGCGCTGCAATTCTTCCTGAAGCAGGGCAGCACCCTTAACGGTTAATGGAACCTTCGACATAGCGGTCACTATCCGTTCAGTTGGGCATGCAGCGACTGAATGGCGTAAACCTTCAGCGCATCGCCCGATAGAATGCCGGCCACAGCGGCTTCGGCACCCCAGATCGTGGTATACATCGTGACGCGCGCCATCAGACCCGAGGTCCGAATCGAACGCGAGTCGTTGATCGCGTGCCGCTTCTCTTCCACCGTATTGATGATCAGGGCAATTTCATCATTCTTGATCATATCCACGATATGCGGACGGCCTTCGGTCACCTTGTTGACGCGTTGTACCGGCACACCGGCTTCTTCGATGGCTTTGGCGGTGCCGCGCGTCGCGTTCAGCTGATAACCGGCCAGATGCAGTTGGCGCGCCATTTCGACAGCCTTGGCCTTATCGCTGTCTTTCACTGACAGGAAGACCTTACCGTTCTTCGGCAGTTTGACGCTACTGGCCATCTGCGACTTCACAAAGGCTTCGGGGAAGGTCTTGCCCACCCCCATCACCTCGCCGGTTGACTTCATTTCCGGACCGAGAATGGTATCGACGCCGGGGAACTTGGCGAACGGGAACACGGCTTCCTTGACCGAGTAGTACGGCGGTACGACTTCCTTGGTCACACCCTGCTCGGCCAGCGACTGGCCGGCCATGCAACGGGCGGCAATCTTGGCCAGTTGCAGGCCGGTCGCCTTGGAAACAAACGGCACCGTCCGCGACGCACGTGGGTTCACTTCCAGCACGTACACCTGATCGTCTTTGATGGCGAACTGCACGTTCATCAGACCACAGACATTCAGTGCCTGCGCCATTGCCTTGGTCTGGCGGCGCAGCTCTTCCTGAACCGCCTTGCCCAGCGAATACGGCGGTAGCGAACAGGCCGAGTCGCCCGAGTGGACGCCCGCCTGTTCGATATGTTCCATGACGCCGCCGATAATCACTTCCTGACCATCCGACAACGCGTCGACGTCGACTTCACAGGCGTCGTTGAGGAAGCGGTCGAGCAGGACCGGAGAATCATTCGAAACTTTAACGGCCTCGCGCATGTAGCGCTCGAGATCCTTCTGCTCGTGCACAATTTCCATGGCGCGGCCACCCAGCACATACGACGGACGCACGACCAGCGGATAACCGATTTCTTCGGCCATACGCAGCGCTTCTTCTTCGGTGCGCGCGGTACGGTTCGGCGGCTGTTTCAAGCCCAGATCGTGCAGCAGCTTCTGGAATCGTTCACGGTCTTCGGCCGCATCGATCATATCCGGCGACGTACCAATGATCGGCACGCCGTTGGCTTCCAGCGCCAGCGCCAGCTTCAACGGCGTCTGGCCACCATACTGCACAATCACACCCACCGGCTTTTCGATGGCAACGATTTCCAGCACGTCTTCCAGCGTCAGCGGTTCGAAGTACAGTCGATCCGAGGTGTCGTAGTCGGTTGATACGGTTTCCGGGTTGCAGTTGACCATGATGGTCTCGTACCCGTCTTCGCGCATCGCCATCGCGGCGTGCACGCAGCAGTAATCGAATTCGATGCCCTGACCGATTCGGTTTGGGCCACCGCCCAGCACCATAATCTTCTTCTTGTCCGTCGGCTGGGCTTCGCACTCGTCTTCATAGGTCGAGTACATGTAGGCGGTGTTGGTCGCGAACTCGGCCGCACAGGTATCGACACGCTTGTAGACCGGACGCACGCCCAGCGCATGACGGCGCTCGCGCACGGCTTGTTCGGTCGTTTTGGTCAGATAGGCCAGACGACGATCGGCGAAACCCTTGCGCTTGAGATAACGCAGTTCTTCGGCTGACAGGCTCTCGAAGGCGCGCTGTTCAACCGTCAGCTCCAGATCGACGATTTCCTTGATCTGCGTCAGGAACCACGGGTCAATCTTGGTCAGTTCGAACACACGCTCAACCGTCATGCCTACGCCAAAGGCATCGGCCACGTACCACAGGCGATCCGGGGTCGCATTGGCGAGTTGCTCGTCGATGGTTTCCGGGTCGACCGTTTTCAGGTTAAAGCCGTCGACGCCCACTTCCAGACCGCGCAGCGCCTTCTGCAGCGACTCCTGGAAAGTACGACCGATCGCCATCACCTCGCCCACCGACTTCATCTGCGTCGTCAGGCGGTTATCAGCCATCGGGAATTTTTCAAAGGCAAAACGTGGCACCTTGGTCACCACGTAATCAATCGAGGGCTCAAACGAGGCGGGCGTTTTACCACCGGTAATTTCGTTGGCCAGCTCGTCCAGCGTATACCCGACGGCCAGCTTGGCAGCGATCTTGGCGATCGGGAAGCCGGTCGCCTTGGAGGCCAGTGCCGACGAACGCGACACACGCGGGTTCATTTCAATCACCACCATACGACCATCGTCCGGGTTGATCGAGAACTGCACGTTCGAACCACCGGTATCGACGCCAATCTCGCGCAGCACGGCGATCGAGGCGTTACGCATGATCTGGTATTCCTTGTCCGTCAGCGTCTGCGCCGGCGCCACGGTAATCGAGTCACCCGTATGCACGCCCATCGGATCCAGGTTTTCAATCGAACAGATGATGATGCAGTTGTCCTTGCGATCACGCACCACTTCCATTTCGTATTCTTTCCAACCCAGCAGCGATTCTTCAATCAGCAACTCGTTGGTTGGCGAAGCCTCGAGACCACGCTTACAGATTGTCTCGAACTCTTCCATGTTGTAGGCGATACCGCCACCGGTGCCCCCCAGCGTAAACGATGGACGGATGATGGTCGGGAAGCCGATGCCGGCCTGCACCTGATACGCCTCTTCCATCGAGTGGGCGATGGCCGAGCGCGCCGAACCCAGGCCGATCTTGTTCATCGCCTGTTTGAACTTCTCGCGGTCTTCCGCCTTGTCGATGGCCTCACGCGAGGCACCAATGAGTTCAACGCCGAATTTTTCCAGTACGCCGTTAGCAGCGAGATCGAGCGCGCAATTCAGCGCCGTCTGCCCCCCCATGGTCGGTAGCAGCGCATCGGGACGCTCGGTTTCGATGATGCGCGCCACCACCTGCCAGGTAATTGGCTCGATGTACGTGACATCGGCCATCTCCGGGTCGGTCATGATGGTGGCCGGGTTCGAGTTCACCAGAATGACTTTGTAGCCTTCTTCACGCAGCGCCTTACAGGCCTGTGCGCCGGAATAGTCAAACTCGCAGGCCTGACCGATAACGATCGGGCCGGCGCCGATGATGAGAATGCTTTTAAGGTCTGTACGCTTGGGCATAGTTCAGCTTTTTATTATTTTGCGGCGTGTTGAGACATCAGATCGACGAATCGGTCAAAGAGGTAGCTGACATCGTGCGGGCCAGGGCTGGCTTCCGGGTGGCCCTGGAACGAGAAGGCCGGCGCATCGGTCAGGGCAATGCCCTGCAGCGTGCCGTCGAACAGCGAGACATGCGTCACCCGCACATTCGCAGGCAGCGTTTCGGCGTCCGCGGCGAAGCCGTGGTTCTGGCTGGTGATCAACACCTGGCCGGTGTCGATATCTTTCACGGGATGATTGGCGCCGTGGTGACCGAATTTCATTTTGACGGTCTTGGCACCAGCGGCCAACGCCAGCAACTGGTGGCCCAGGCAAATGCCATACACCGGTTTCTTCACGGCGAGAAACTCGCGAATCGCGCTAATCGCATAATCGCAGGGTTCCGGATCACCGGGGCCGTTGGACAGGAACACCCCGTCCGGATTCATCGCCAGCACCTCGGCCGCCGGGGTCTTTGCCGGTACCACGGTCACATCACAACCGCGCTCGGCCAGCATGCGCAGAATGTTGCGCTTCACACCAAAATCGTAGGCCACGACTTTGAAACGCGGCGTCGGGCCGGTGACGTAACCCTTCAGCGTCCACTCCCCCTGATTCCAGGTATAGGATTTCTCGACGCTCACTTCCTTGGCTAGATCCATCCCGGCAAGGCCTGGGAAGGCCTTGGCTTCCGCGAGCGCCGCAGCCGAATCCAGCGATTCGCCGGCAGCGGCGGCAATAATGCAACCGGCTTGGGCGCCCTTCTCACGCAGAATACGCGTCAGCTTTCGGGTGTCGATCCCAGCGATGGCGACGATGCCGTGCTTCACCAGATAAGACGACAGGTCGCTCTGGGCACGCCAGTTCGATGCCACCAGCGGCAGATCGCGGATCACCAGACCGGCAGCGTAGTTCGCGTCCGACTCGAAATCTTCATCATTGCAGCCCACGTTACCAATATGCGGGTAGGTCAGCGTGACGATCTGACGGCAGTACGACGGATCCGTAAGAATTTCCTGATACCCGGTCAGCGCCGTGTTGAATACGACCTCACCCGATGTTTTGCCCGCCGCACCGATCGACTCGCCCCGAAAAACCGTACCATCCGCCAACACCAACATCGCGACCGGCCGGCTGGAGCAAAGGGGGACACTACTCTTGGCAGCGGACGAGACAGACGATAAAGACGAGGCAGACTCAGCGTAGGACACAGCGGCTCCGGATGGCAGACATGCAAAGCGGGAGTCCAAAACTGCCGCCCGAAGGCGAACTTTCTGGAACTCCCGCTTGATTCCTGCAAATGCAGGATATTAAGCTGCTGAATTGTAGCGAAAAATGCTGCGTTGCGCTAGTGCCCCGAGAGGCCATCAACCACGTAGGCCGAGCACATCCTGCATATCAAACAAGCCGTTAGCGCGGCCATGCATGAATTTCGCAGCACGGACGCTCCCCAATGCATAGGGCATGCGGCTGCTGGCTTTATGGCCGATTTCGACCCGTTCACCGGTGCCACAGAACATCACCACGTGGTCACCGACGATGTCGCCGCCACGCACGGTGGCAAAGCCAATCGTGTTGTCCTTGCGCTCGCCTGTCACGCCTTCGCGACCATAAACGGCCACCTCCTTCAGGTTACGACCCAGCCCCTGGGCGACGACCTCACCCATACGTAGCGCTGTTCCCGACGGCGCATCCACCTTGTGGCGGTGATGCGCTTCGACAATCTCGACGTCATAACCGCTGTTCAGAATACCTGCGGCGATCTCCAGCAGCTTAAAGGTCACGTTGACCCCCACGCTCATATTCGGCGCAAACACCACGGGCACCGATTGGGCGGCTTCTTTAATCGCGGCCTTGCCGTCTTCTTCAAAACCCGTGGTGCCGATCACTATGCCCACCCCGGCTGCTTTGCAGGCTTGCAGATGCACCAAGGTGGCCTCCGGGCGTGTGAAATCGATCATGCAGTCAGCGCCTTTCAGGCCCGCCGCCACATCCGAACGGATACGCACCGCCGTCGACTGCCCAACGAACTCGCCGGGATCACGCCCTACAAACTCACTGCCCTCACGTTCAAACGCCGCGTACAGCGTTGTTGCCGGGTCTGCCAACACGGCCTCGATCAGCATACGACCCATGCGGCCCGAAGCGCCCGCGATCGCAATTTTTACCGGTACAGACATCATCTTTCCTTTTACTTGAAGAGGTGGATAAAGCGCCACCACCACGAATCACTCTCTGGTTCGGAACCCTCTTCCGGGCCTTCAGTTCCCTCGGGCAATGCGCCAAGGTCGATAACCTGCGGCTCATTCGCCCGTGCCGCCCCCGCGACACCCGCCGCTGCGGCCGCATCCGCATCCAGATTCCCAGAAAATTGCACTTCGGCCGGTTGGCCCGCGGCGACGTCGCCGCCCACGCGTTGCAACAAGCCCGCCGAATTGAAATACATGAAGATGTTACGCATCGTGATCTCGCCGGTCTGTCCGTTTTCGAAACGATAGACATAATCCCAGCGATCGGCGTGGAAGGGATCCTGCAAGAGCGGCGTACCCAGGACGTAACGCACCTGGTCACGCGTCATACCTGGCCGCAACTGAACGATCTGCTTCTGTTCAACCAGGTTACCCTGCTGCACGTTGATCCGGTATTCCAGAAAATAACGCTCAACAGCACAACCATTCAGCCCGCTGACCGCCAGACCCATCAAGCCGGCAGCAGCCCACTGCCCGACGCATCGGACAACAGCGTTCTGGCGACGCGTCGCGGCACAACTGCGGAAAAGTGGCATGGACGGAACAGGTCGTTGCAAAAGCCGCTATCATATCCGAAGTCACCCCCCCAGGAATCGTTTATGCCCTCCCCGAAAGACCTGCAGCAATCCGGACTCAAGGCCACGATGCCGCGAATGAAGATTCTCGAGGTCTTCGAAAAGCATCGGGATGCGCACCTCACGGCAGATGACGTCTATCGCATTCTAGTCACCGATGGCCTCGATATCGGCCTGGCCACGGTCTACCGGGCGCTGACCCAGTTCGAACAAGCAGGTCTGTTACAAAAGCAGAATTTCGAATCCGGCAAGGCCGTGTTTGAGCTGAATCGGGGTGATCACCATGACCACCTCGTCTGCCTGCAGTGTGATCGCGTTGTGGAATTCTGCGATCCAGAGATCGAACGTAAACAAGCCGAGATCGCCGAGAACCTGGGCTTTCGCATTCAGGCACACGATCTGTGCCTCTACGCCGATTGCATCGACCAGAGCTGCCCGCACCGACCCACCAAGAAGGGGCTGCAGAGCCGGGTCTAACCGGCTCAAGCGCTCTAGGGCTCGAGCTTCAGCATCTCCGCCGCATGGGCCCGAGTTCGGGCCGTAATTTCTACGCCGCCCAACATCCGGGCAATCTCTTCGACACGCGCCGCATCGTCCAGCGCGCTGACTTTGCTCCGGAACGCGTTGCCCGATTTTTCCTTGCTCACCTGCCATTGCCAACCGGCACAGGCCGCCACCTGCGGCAAATGGGTCACGCACAAGACCTGACGTCGTTCGCCCAATTTCGCCAGTAGGCGCCCCACCACTTCAGCCACACCGCCGCCGATACCGACATCGACCTCATCAAAGATGAGGGTCGGCACGGCGCTGCACGCGCTGGTCACCACCTGAATGGCCAGACTAATCCGTGAGAGTTCGCCACCGGAAACCACTTTGGATAACGGCCGCCAATCGCTGCCGGCCAAGCCGCTGACCTGAAATTCAATACGTTCGTTGCCCTGTGCGCTCCCATCGCCATCCACCGGCTGCAGCACGATCTGGCACCGCCCCCCGCCCAAGGCCAGATCCTGCATGGCGTCGCTCACCCCTTTACCCAGCGCCTTGGCCGCTTTCTCACGGCCTTTGCTCAGGCGTGTCGCCGCTTCGGTGTACGCTTTGGCGGCCGCCGCTACGCGTGCCTCCAGCGCGGCGATATCGGTTGCATCCGCCAACTGCTCGGCTTCTTTCTGCAGTTGATGATACAGCGCTGGCAGCGCCACGGGTTCCACCAAGTGCTTACGCGCCAGATCGAGCATCAAGCTCATGCGGCGTTCAACCTCAGCCAGCCGCGCCGGATCGACATCCAGATGATCAAGATGGCGGCGCAATACGGTCAGCGCTTCCGACAACTCGTTGTGCGCGGCCAACAAAAGATCGGTCGGCTCCTGCAAGCGCACATCCATCGCCGCGCCATCTTTGAGGCGATGCTCCAACCGGCTCAATAGCGAGAGCAAGGGTTCGTCACCCTCACCAAGGGCATCAATCGTGCCCTGCACGATCTCAATCAGCGTACTGGCATTGGCCAACCGGCTCTGTTCTTCGCCCATGGCCTGCCAGCCCCAATCCGGTGCATCGTTAGCCACTTCCGCCAGCGCTTTGATCTGCCAGGCTAGCGCATCGCGCCGCGCTTCGATGTCGCCAGAACGTTTGTCGGCCTCTTCGAGTAACTGCCGTGCCGACGACCAGATGCGCCAGGCTTCGGCAACGGCAGCGCCGTCTTTTTGCAACTGGCCAAAATCATCAAGCAACTGACGTTGCGCATCCGAACGCAGCAGCGACTGATGCGCATGCTGACCGTGGATATCGAGCAGCCATTCACCGACGGTACGTACTTGTTGCAAGGTCACGGGCACACCGTTCACAAAGGCGCGCGACCGACCAGCCGCCTCGAGTACCCGGCGAATGAGCACACCCTCACCCGGCGCCAACGGAATGTCCTGCTCGGTAAACCATGCCTGAAACTCGGCGTTCTGAACGGCATCGAATTCAGCCGTCACCTCGGCGCGCTGCGTGCCCGAGCGAATCAAGCCCGCGTCGGCACGTTCGCCCAGCACAAAGGCCAGGGCGTCGATCAGCAAAGATTTACCAGCGCCGGTCTCGCCTGTCAGTGCGCCAAAACCGGGCTGAAAATCCAGCTCCAGCGATTCGACTAACACAAAGTCACGAATGACCAGCCTACACAACATCGTTTTAGGCTCCCGACGAACGCGAACCACTCGTGGTTTGCCCCGTTCGAATGCTCGGCCCTTCGCTCCAGTGCAACTTCTGACGCAGCATCGCAAAATAACTGTAGCCCGGTGGGTGCAGCAAGCGTACGCGATGCGGTGAACGCTGCAGCCGTACCGAATCCCCGGGCATCAAGTCCACCGTCTCCTGGCCGTCAAAGTGGGCGCGCGCATTGGCGCCCTGAACCAGCTTCACTTCAATCCGTGCGCTATCCGGCAAGGTAATTGGCCGATTCGACAGGGCGTGCGGACACAAGGGCACCAAGGCGATACCGCCCAGCTTGGGATGCAGAATCGGACCATTGGCCGACAAGGCATAGGCCGTCGAACCGGTGGGCGTGCAGATAATCAAGCCATCGGCCCGCGCACTAAAAATAAACTCGTCATCGACACGCAGCTCAAACTCGATCAGGCGGCCAATGGCGCCTTTATCGATCACCACATCGTTAAACGCCAGATTGGCCTGCGGCTTCCAACCGGCCGAGGCGCCACCAAAGACCACCTCGGTATCGAGCAGCAGGCGTTCTTCCTGGGTGAACTTGCCGGCGAGCAACAACCCCATCGCTTCGATCATATCGGAGCGGGCAATGTCGGTCATAAAGCCGAGGCGACCCTGATTAATCCCCACCAGCGGGCGGTCAAACCTCGCTAGCTGACGTGCGGCGTGAAGCATCGTCCCGTCACCGCCCACCACCACGGCTAGGTCGACGTGGGTACCGATCTGCTGGAAATCGGCGCACTCGCCGCCGGCCAGGGCCGATTTGCCGAGCAGCTGTTCGGCCTGAATGGCTGTCTCGGTTTCCACCAGAACCGACACGCCCTGCGCCCGAAAAAAATCTGCCAAAGCCGCAATGGAATCCGCCGCTTCAGGGCTATCCTGGCGACCAATCAGCGCGACCGATTGCAACGGCAAGGGGTACGACATCCATCCGACTCCGCAAACAGCCCATCCGGGCGATTTCCGCCCCACCGATACCGATATCGACAGGCGATCAATATATCTCCTCCCCCGATTAAACCACAGAATAATTTTGTAGAATCGGGCTATGCCATTCCGCCAATCATCCGGAACCTCATCCACGGCGTCTGCGACACCGCTAGACGATCGCGCTTGCGTATTGCTCAAAACCCTGATCGAGAGCTATATCGCCGAAGGCGCGCCGGTCGGTTCGCGGGTACTCTCCCGCGCCTCCGGGCTTGATCTCTCCGCCGCGACCGTACGTAACGTGATGGCCGATCTGGAAGATCTCGGTTTTATTGCCAGCCCCCACACCTCCGCCGGGCGCATCCCCACACCGCGCGGCTACCGCTTCTTCGTCGATTCGCTGCTCACCATGCAACCTCTGGAGCAGATCGAACAAGCACGTATTCTTTCCGAACTGGCTGGGGCCAAAACGCAGCCGGGTCAAATCATCAGCCAGGCCTCTCGATTGCTGTCCGATCTGACACACTTTGCCGGCATCGTGATTGCGCCACGCCACCCCAGCACACACATCCGTCAAATCGAATTCATCGCGCTATCCGATCAGCGTGTGCTGCTCGTCCTCGTGACCAGCGATGGCAATGTCCAGAATCGCATTCTCACGACCGACCGGCCCTATAGCGCTGCCGAATTGACTGAAGCCGCTAATACCCTCAACCAGAACTTCGTCGGCCTCGAACTCGAACAGATACGCCACCGGGTGCATGACGAGCTCACCCGCATCCGCGCCGACATGCAAGCCTTGATGGCCGCCGCACTCACCGCCAGCAGTGAAGCATTGATGCCACGCGAATCAGAAACCGTCATCTCCGGCGAAAAAAATCTGCTCGACGTCGAAGACCTCAGTTCCAATATGCGCCGTCTGCGCGAACTCTTTGACCTCTTCGAACAACGCACCTCGCTTGTTCGCCTACTCGATCTTTCGCAACAAGCCGCCGGCGTCCGCCTGTACATCGGCCAGGAATCCGGCATCGCCACACTCGACGAATGCAGCGTCGTCACTGCGCCGTATCAGGTTGAAGGCCAAGTGGTGGGTTCGGTCGGCGTCATCGGCCCGACCCGCATGGCCTACGACCGTGTCATTCCCATCGTCGACATCACCGCCCGCCTGCTCTCGAGCGCACTCACCGAACAGGCTCACTAAGGCCATCCTCATGAATAAAGATGTTCCCGTCTGGCGTCACGGCACGCCGCCACGTACTGCGCTTGTTCTGGTGAATTTGGGTACGCCCGATGCACCCAATGCCGCCGCCGTCCGCCGTTACCTCGCCGAATTCCTCGGTGATCCGCGCGTCGTGGAAATTCCGCGTCTGCTCTGGCTGGCCATTCTGCACGGCATCATCTTGCGCGTGCGCCCGAGAAAGTCGGCAGCCAAATACGCCACCATCTGGACGGACGCTGGTTCACCCCTGCTTGTGCATACCGAAGCCCAGGCGCGACTGCTGGCCAGCACGCTGCACCAACGCGGCCACGACCTCATCGTCACCTGGGCCATGCGCTACGCCGGCAACGGGCCGCGCAGCATTCCGGCGGTGCTGGAACAGCTGCGCCGCGAAAACGCCACCCGCATTCTGCTCTTGCCGATGTACCCGCAGTACTCGGCCAGCACGACAGCCACGGCGATTGATCAGGCGCTGAACTGGGTCACCACGCTGCGCAACCAACCTGAATTACGCTATGTCCGCAATTTCGCCGACGACACCGGTTATATCAACGCCATAACCTGCGAGATACGCTCACATTGGCAGCAAAACCCGCCCCCCATGCTTCCCGATCCCAGCTATCGCCTGGTCATGAGCTTTCATGGCCTGCCCGAGCGCAACCTTAAACTGGGTGACCCGTATTTCTGCGAATGCCACAAAACGGCCCGTCTGGTCGCCGAAGCGCTCAACCTGCCCGCCGAATCGGTGGTCACCACCTTCCAATCACGCTTTGGTAAAGCCAAGTGGCTGCAACCCTATACCGAACCGACGCTCATCGACCTGGCCCAGCAAGGCGTCAAACGCATCGATATTCTGTGCCCCGGTTTTGTGGCGGACTGCCTGGAAACGTTGGAAGAAATCAACATGGAAGTCCGCGCCGCCTTCCTCACGGCCGGTGGTGAGCACTTCCATTACCTGCCGTGCCTGAACGAAACGCCGGCCTGGATGACCGCCCTCGCCGACCTCACTGAACGTCACCTGGCTGGCTGGCCCGCGACAGCAACAGGCACCCCTGCGAAAGCAGCCCTGGAACAGCAGGCCGCCCGCGCCAAGACGCTCGGCGCACTTGAATAATCGTACGCCGCCCCCAACTAATGGCAAACATCCTCTTTAGAAGCATTCACGGAACACAACCGACATGACCGAACAACACCAAGAACCAATCGTCGAAGACAACGCTGAACAGGCAGCTCCCGAAGCCGCAGCAACACCGAATACCCCAGAAGCGCAAATCGCTGCGCTCGAGGCCAAGGTCGCCGAACTGCAAGATGCTTATCTCCGCGCCAAGGCCGAAGGCGAAAACCTGCGCCGTCGCGCGGCCGAAGACGTGACCAAAGCGCACAAATTCGCCGTAGAGAAGTTTGCCCGTGAACTCATTGCCGTCAGCGACAGCCTCGACGCCGCGTTAGCCGATACCGCGGCCGATGCGGCTACCCTGCGCTCAGGCGTCGAACTCACCCAGAAGCAGCTGCTCAGCGCCTTCGAGCGTGGCGGCATGAAAGTCGAGAACCCGGCGCCAGGCGACAAGTTCGATCCGAATCAACATCAGGCCATCGCCATGGTCGACGCCGACCAACCGGGCAACACCGTCGTCAACGTGCTGCAAAAAGGGTATCAGCTGTCGGATCGCGTGCTGCGCCCGGCCATGGTCACCGTTGCTAACGGCTAATTCACACCCGCCCTATTGAAAACAGGCATGGCGGCCCCACATAGTCGTCATGCCCGGTGAAATGTTTAGATTTCATCCAACCAATCAACCACTTAGAAAATCACAAGGATAAGATTCCATGGGAAAAATTATCGGTATTGACCTCGGCACGACTAACTCGTGCGTGTCCGTCATGGAAAACGGCGCACCGAAGGTGATCGAAAACGCCGAGGGCGCCCGCACCACCCCGTCGATCATCGCCTACACCAACGATGGCGAAGTGCTCGTTGGCGCACCGGCCAAGCGTCAGGCCGTTACCAACCCGAAGAACACCCTGTACGCCATCAAGCGTCTGATCGGTCGTCGCTTCGAAGACAAGGAAGTCCAGAAGGACATCAGCCTGATGCCATTCAAGATCATCAAGGCCGACAATGGCGACGCCTGGGTCGAAGTGCTCAGCGACAAGAAAATGGCCCCGCAGCAGGTGTCTGCCGAAGTGCTGCGCAAAATGAAAAAAGCTGCTGAAGACTATCTGGGTGAAGAAGTGACTGAAGCCGTGATCACGGTACCAGCCTACTTTAACGACAGCCAGCGTCAGGCCACCAAAGATGCCGGCCGCATCGCCGGTCTCGACGTCAAGCGCATCATCAACGAACCGACCGCTGCCGCCCTGGCTTTCGGTATGGACAAAAAAGAAGGCGATCGCAAGATTGCCGTGTTCGACCTCGGTGGCGGCACCTTTGACATCTCGATCATCGACATCTCGGAAATCGACGGCGAACACCAGTTCGAAGTGCTATCGACCAACGGCGACACTTTCCTGGGCGGCGAAGACTTCGACCAACGTCTGATCGACTACATCGTCACCGAATTCAAGAAAGAGTCCGGCGCCGATTTGAAGAACGACGTGCTGGCGCTGCAGCGCCTGAAAGAAGCTGCTGAAAAAGCCAAGATCGAGCTCTCGTCGGCGCAACAGACCGAAATCAATCTGCCGTACATCACGGCTGATGCCAGCGGTCCGAAGCACCTGACGATGAAGATCACTCGCGCCAAGTTTGAAAGCCTAGTCGATGACCTGATTGAACGCACCATCGCCCCGTGCGCCACTGCGCTCAAGGATGCCGGTTGCTCGGCCAGCGACATCAGCGATGTCATCCTGGTCGGCGGTATGAGCCGTATGCCCAAAGTGCAGGACAAGGTCAAAGAATTCTTCGGTAAAGAGCCGCGTAAAGACGTCAACCCGGATGAAGCCGTGGCTGTCGGTGCGGCCGTTCAGGGTGGCGTGCTGCAAGGCGACGTGAAAGACGTGTTGCTGCTCGACGTCACCCCGCTGACCCTGGGTATCGAAACCCTGGGTGGCGTGATGACCAAGCTGATTCCGAAGAACACCACGATCCCGACCAAGGCCAGCCAGGTCTTCTCGACTGCCGATGACAACCAGTCGGCTGTCACGATCCACGTACTGCAAGGTGAACGTGAGATGGCCAGCGGCAACAAGAGCCTGGGGCAGTTCAACCTGGAAGGCATTCCGCCCGCTGCCCGCGGTACGCCGCAGATCGAGGTCACCTTCGACATCGACGCCAACGGCATTCTGCACGTCTCGGCGAAAGACAAGCAGACCGGCAAGGAAAATAAGATCACCATCAAGGCCAACACCGGTCTGTCGGAAGAAGAGATCCAGCGTATGGTCAAGGACGCTGAAGCCAACGCCGCCGAAGACCATAAGGCGCGCGAACTGGCCGACGCCCGCAACGGCGGCGATGCCGCCGTGCACAGCGTCCGCAAGATGCTGAACGAACTCGGCGACAAGGTCCCGGCCGATGAAAAGGCCAAGATCGAAGCCGCTGCCAAGGAAGTCGAAGACGCCGTTCGTGGCACCGACAAGGCCGAGATCGAGAAGAAGGCCGAAGCGCTGATGCAGGCTTCGCAAGCCCTGGCGCAACTGGCGGGGGCACAAGGCGGTGACGCCGGTGCCGCACCAGGTGCTCAGGCCGACGCAGGCAAGCAGCCGGAAGGCGACGTGGTGGACGCCGAGTTCACCGAAGTGAAGGACAAGAAGTAACGCTGGATCACTGATCCAATGGGGGCAAGGGCGACCTTGCCCCCTTTTGCATTAACCGATTTGAATCAAAACAAAGCTGAACCGCCATGTCCAAACGCGATTACTACGAAATTCTGGGTGTACACAAGGGCGCCTCCGACGACGACCTGAAAAAGGCCTATCGCCGCCTTGCGATGAAATACCACCCGGACCGTAACCCGGACGACAAATCGGCCGAGGCCCAGTTCAAAGAAGTCAAAGAAGCCTACGAAATTCTGAGTGACCCGAATAAACGCGCGGCTTACGACCAGTATGGGCACGCTGGTGTCGACCCCTCCATGGGCGGCGGCTTTGGCGGTTTTGGTGGTGGCGCCGGCGGCTTCGACTTCGGCAACATCTTCGAAGAAATCTTCCGCGGTGGTGGCGGCGGTTTTGGCGGTGGTGGCGGCCGTGGTAGTCGTAATCAGGTCTATCGTGGCGCTGATCTGCGCTACGACCTCGACATCTCGTTGGAAGAAGCCGCCAAGGGCACACAAACTCGCATCCGCATCCCGACTGAAATCAACTGCGACACCTGTAAAGGCTCCGGCGCCAAACCCGGCACCAGCAGCAAAACCTGCGGCACCTGTAAAGGCAGCGGCCAGGTTCGTATGCAACAGGGTTTCTTCTCCGTACAACAGACCTGCCCGCACTGTCATGGCTCCGGCAAAGTCATCGAAGACCCGTGTACCGACTGCCATGGCCGTGGTCGCAAGCGTGAAAACAAAACCCTGGAAATCAAAATCCCGGCCGGCGTCAACGATGGTGACCGCATTCGCCTATCGGGCGAAGGCGAAGCCGGCGTTAACGGCGGCCCGTCAGGCGACCTGTACGTACAGATCAGCCTGCGTCAGCACGAACTCTTCACGCGAGATGGTGACGACCTACATTGCGAGATCCCCATCACCATGACCACCGCCGCACTGGGTGGCGACATCGACGTGCCAACGCTAGACGGCACCGCCAGCCTGCGCATCCCCGAAGAAACCCAGACCGGCAAGATCTTCCGTCTGCGCGGCAAAGGGGTGAAAGGCATGCGCAGTGGCGTCGAAGGCAACCTCTATGTGCACGTTGTCGTGGAAACCCCGGTCAACCTGAACAGCGAACAGAAAGAACTGCTGCGCAAATTCCAGGAGAGCCTCGGAGAACACCACTCCCCGCAAGAAGACGGCTGGCAGCAGAAGCTAAAAAACTTCTTTAGCGGCTGATCACTTCCAACTGTGCTCATGACCAAGAGCCATCTCAGGATGGTTCTTTTCTTTACTCAGCTTAAAGTTGCGACACTGCAGACCATCGTCAACCAGATCACAGCTGCGCAATAAGCCTGTGCACAGTATCGCAGGTTCAGCTTCGCCAGCAGGCTGGATGCGATTCCGTAACGCCCCTGAATCGCAAGATTAATGCCGGACATCGGCCCAGCAGCAAGCCCAATCGCCCACGACTGAACAAAGACAAGCGCCAACAACAAAGGTTCCGGGTGCAAAGGCGCCAACCACGTACCAACCATCGTGATCGAGATCACGGTGTGCACCCCAATAATGGCGAGCAGAATCATCACTGCAAGTACAGCAGCCGCCTCCAAAGCGCCAAATCTGGTGAACGGCAGCCAGACATCACCCATGCCAATCAACGACGTAAGACCGCTGGCAAGTGTGCCGGCGGCAAGAAATAGAATCACTTCACCCGCCATGCTGGGTAAACGATGATGAGCGTGACTCGTGATCGCACGACAGACCAACAGCGGACCGTTACGAAACACCGACAGGACACAAACCACCAGCAACGATGCAATACTGATAATCGAAAGGGCCGTCCACCTGGGAAAAAACCAATGACCCACAGCGACCAGTGCGGCCAATAACACTGGGATATACAAGGCCGATGGACGAAGTGGGTATCCGACAAAACCAGCGGTGTCATTGCCCATTTGACGGATGATGTCCCGCCCGCCGAGGACCAGCAGCACTCCAGCGAAGGAAGCACCTATCAAAGCAAGACGCAACGGATTCGCCCCTGGCGCATAGGTCAATGCAACGGCCGTGGCCGCAAAAAATGGTGACCAGGTAGCTGCTGCAAGAAAGGCGCGCACAAGCGCTACTGCTTGCTCCTGCGTGGGCTTCCCCTTCGGGCCGATTCGCTCAGCCATCATAAAAACAGCCGATAAGTTGATTACCGAACCCAAGATGTGCACGCCCAGCATCGTGCGCCATAGCGCACCCTTCCCACGCGGCAGACCCCTATCCGTGTCAGGGGGCGGCGCCAGCATCTGCAGAAAACTGACGGACACCAACATCCCGAGCAATGCTGAATTCTGTGTCAACAGATTGCCCCACATAGGGCGGCCACCGAGCGCAATGGTTAAAACGAAACCACCCATGCCAATCCCTGCCAGCCAGAGTGACTGTTGTTTCTGCGCGCGCGCCAGCCCCGGCCACAATAAGGCACCAGCCGACCATGCGGCTACGCCGGCAGGCCACCCAGGCATCCCATAGTCAGTACCAGCCAGTGCTGCAGTCAATGCCAGCAAAGTCAGCAAAAGTGCCACATAGGCACGTCGGTTCGGGAAATCGTTCCCTGATGCATTATTCATTGGAAACACGACAACGGTTTATTAGGGCGCTACCACCGGACGTCCTTCGGCCTTCCAGGCATTCATGCCGCCGCTGGCGTGATAGATCGTGCCTTTCACAGATTGTGATTCCATATAATCGGCCACGGCCTTTGACCGACGGCCGCTACGGCACACCAGCACCACGGGCTCACCGGGCTTGGCCAATTGTTGCTCCTGCTTCAACCAGCCCGCTTTATCAAAACCACCGCTAAACGAAAACGTCATGAGGCGCGCGCCCTTGATCACGCCCGTCTCTCGCCACTCTTCGGGTGTCCGTATGTCAATCACCGGCACGCCTTTGGCCTGTAAACGCGCCAGTTCAGCGTTATCAATGTCGATGATCTCGGCCTGCGCCACGATCGATACGAGTAGTGATGCTGTGAGCAATAATTTAGTTATTCGCATTCGGGTGTCTCCTTATGTTTGGACCTACGAATCAGCCTGGCTGCTTTGCGCCGGTCAATCTCGACCCTGGGCCGATACAGACCTGACGCTAACGCCTTGGCTGCAGCATTCGGGCGTTTCTGGGGACGGCGGGCGCGTTTAGTCATCGTCAGGCCAGTTTACCCGCCCAAAGTCTCAGGCCAAAAATCTCTGGCACGGCGACCTCATTAATTTCTGATGACGACCCGGCCGACCCAGAACGCGGCCAACACGTTGAAGCTGGCGGCCACCAAACCAACCCAGCCGTAACCGCTAATGAAGCCATCGGGTGTTTGCGTAATGAACACGCCGCCGATCATACTACCCAGCCCCATAGCCATGGATTGCACAGTGGCGTTGAGTGAAAGGAACGTGCCCCGCTCTTGCGGTTTGACTGCTGCACCCACAATGGCCAGCAAAGGCACCATGCGGCCAGACACTAGAATAAAGAAGAGCGTCGTGATGGCCAGCCAGGCGATGAGCGGGACCTGAGTCAGGTTGGTAACGAGGAGCACGGGAACGCAGGCGCCGATAGCGACGATGCGGAACACAATGACTTTGCCGAGGCGATCGGCCAGTGCGCCAATGAGACGCGCGGTCACCAGCGTGGCGGCACCGCCGAGAAAATAGATCGCGGGAATTTGATCGCTGGCGATACCGACATTGGCAATGGTGTAGAGCGTGATGTACGGAATCACAGTGAACCCGCCGAGGATGACCAGACAGGTGAGTAGCATGGCGCGCAGATGATTTCGCTCGACCGCAACGCGCAGCATCTGGCGGATCGCCCGCTCTTCGCGCCGGGTGTCGAGATGCGCCCGGAAGTCTGGCAAGGCGCGATGACCAAACCAGATGAGCCCGACGCTGATGAGGGTGATGAGTACGAACGGCGCTTGCCAGCCCAGGGCGTCGGCCAGCAGTAACGAGAGCGGCACACCGGCAATGCTGGATACCGAGAACGCCGTGGCCACATAACCCGTGGCTTTTGCCCGCCGTTCAAAGGGAATGGCATCGGCCACCATGGTATGCACCAGTGCGCCCATCATGCCGCCAAAGATACCGGCCAGACCGCGCGCAACAAGCAGGGTGAGAAAACCCGGTGACAGCGCACAGAGCAGCGTGGCCACGGCGAAGGCAACAAAGATGGCGAGCAAAAAACGCTTGCGTTCGAATCGATCGACGATGGGTGCGATAAGCAGGCCGGCGGCGGCCGCGCTGAAACTGTAACTGGCGACCAGCAACGCGAATTCATGCGTCGTGATATTCAGCGCGCTGATGAGAAACGGCCCCAGCGGCATCATGATCATGAAGTCCAGCACATGGCAGAACTGAATGCCGGCCAGAATGAGCAGCATGGCGCGCTCCGCGTGCGCCAACTGCAGTCGTTGTGTCATGGGTTTGCCGATCAGGCGCGACGCCAGACCGTGCCCTGCGGGGTATCTTCGAGGACGACGCCTGCGTCGAGCAAGTCTTTACGTACACGGTCGGCCGTGGCGAAATCTTTGGCTTTGCGGGCGTCGAGCCGTTCCTGAATTTTGGCTTCGATCTGCGCGGGGGTGAGGCCGTCGGCATCGGCACCCGTTGCACGTTGCAAGAACGCCTCCGGTGCGCGTTGCAGCAGACCCAGCACCCCGGCCAGGGCTTTGAGCTGGCCGGCAAGTTTGCTGCATTGATCACGATTCACCGCCTGCACCAGTTCGAACAATACGGCCATGGCTTCTGGCGTATTGAAGTCGTCGTTCATGGCGGCGGCAAATTTCTGGCCATATGGACTTGTCCAATCGATGGCCGCATCTTCGGCCGGCACATTGCGCAAGGCGGTGTAGAGGCGTTCGAGTGCGTAGCCGGCATCATCGAGATGCGATGTCGAATAGTTCAGCGGGCTACGGTAGTGCGCCCGCAGAATAAAGAAACGGATGATCTCGGGGTCGTAGACTTTGAGCACGTCGCGGATCGTGAAGAAGTTGCCGAGCGACTTCGACATCTTTTCTTCAATGCCGTCTTTTTCCACACGGATAAATCCGTTGTGCATCCAGATGTTGGCAAAGGTGCCACCATGCGCGCCTTCGGACTGCGCAATTTCGTTCTCGTGGTGCGGGAACTGCAGATCGGCGCCGCCACCGTGAATGTCGAAATGGTCGCCGAGCAAGGCGCTGCTCATGGCCGAGCATTCGATATGCCAGCCCGGCCGGCCATCGCCCCAGGGCGATTCCCATGCCGGCTCTCCGGCTTTGGCGTGCTTCCACAGTACGAAGTCGAGTGGGTCTTCCTTGGCACCGGCCACAGCCACACGCTCACCGGCACGCAGATCGTCGAGCGATTTGCCAGAGAGCTTGCCGTAACCGGGGAATTTGCGCACAGCGAAGTTGACGTCGCCGTCGCCGCCCTGATAGGCCAGGCCTTTGTCTTGCAGTGCGCCGATGAGGTCGAGCATTTCCGGCACGTAGTCGGTTGCCCGCGGTTCCTTCGTCGGACGCAACACACCTAGCGCATCGCTGTCTTCGTGCATGGCGGCAATATAACGATCTGTCAGCTGCTGGATCGTCTCGCCGCGTTCGTTGGCGCGATGGATGATCTTGTCGTCAATGTCGGTGATATTGCGCACGTAGTCGACCCGGTAGCCCTGCGCCATGAGCCAGCGGTACACCATGTCGAACACAACCATCACCCGGGCATGACCCAGGTGGCAAAAGTCGTAGACGGTCATGCCACACACGTACATGCGTACCTGCCCCGGATGGATCGGCTTCAACGGGGTTTTTTCACGGGCAAGGGTGTTATAGATCGACAGCATGGGGGCGTAACCAAGGGAAATGCGGATAAAATGCGTCTTTGAATATAGCACGACCCATGGCATTCCCTAGGAGAAACCTTTCATGCAAACCGTCATCCTCAACACCAATTACGGCCCCATCACGCTGGAACTCGATAACGAACACGCCCCGGTGACGGTTGCCAATTTTCTGACATACGCCCGCGAAGGCCATTACGACAACACAATCTTCCATCGGGTCATTAATGGCTTCATGATCCAGGGCGGCGGTTTCGCGCCGGGCATGAAGCAAAAGGATACCCATGCACCAATTAAGAACGAAGCCAACAATGGCCTGAAGAACACCACCGGCACCATTGCCATGGCGCGGACGAACGACCCGCAATCGGCCTCGGCACAGTTCTTTATTAATGTCGCTGACAACGACTTTTTGAACTTCAAGAGCGAAACTCCGCAAGGCTGGGGCTACGCCGTGTTCGGCAAGGTCTCGGACGGCATGGATACGGTCAACAAGATCAAGGCCGTGAAGACCGGCACCAGTGGTTTCCATCAAGACGTACCCAAGGAAGACGTGATTATCCAGTCGGTCACCATTAAATGATTTTTTTTGCGTCCGATGTACACCTCTCATCGGACACCCCGGCCATTACGGCGCGCTTCCTGAATTTTCTGGAACGCGCCCGCCGGGAGGCTTCGGCCGTTTATCTGCTGGGTGACATTTTTGAGGCCTGGGTCGGTGACGAAGATCTCAAGCGCCGCGCTTACCAACCGGTATTCGCCACCCTACGGGAACTGACGCAAGGCGGCGTGGCCGTATTTTTTATGGCCGGCAACCGGGATTTTTTACTGAGCGATCAGGTGCTGGCCAAACTGGGCATGCACCGCCTGACCGACCCCTATGTGCTGTCGCTGTCGAACTGGCAGTTTGTGCTGTCGCATGGGGATCTGTATTGCACCGACGATGTGGCCTACCAGCGCTATCGCGCTATGGTGCACGACCCGAAAACTCAGGCCAAGTTTCTGGGGTATCCGTACTGGGTGCGCCGACTCATGGCTCGCTGGCTGCGCTGGAAGAGCGAAGGACGTCGCTACGATGCCCAAACTCTGACCATGACTGATGTGTCCGAAACCACCGTCGAAGACGAAGCACGCCGTTACGGCTACGCCACGCTGATCCACGGCCATACCCACCGCCCGGCGACCCATGACATCATCGTGGATGGCATTCACGTTGAACGTTGGGTGCTGGCCGATTGGTCTAGCGAACGGGGCGAATATCTGGCCTGGGATGAGCGTGCTGAGGCCGAAGACGCCCGACTCGCCCGCCACACCATTTAATATTGGTTTCATAAGCCGCCGTTAAGCTCTGTCGGCTTGAATATGAATTATCAGCTACCATATCGGTGCTGAGATGCTCCAATTTTTTTAGCACCCTGTTTTTATTGAGGAATTAGCCATGGATATTCGCACAACACCCTCTCTCGGCGGAATGACCATCAATGCCGCCCGCAATCAGGTATTGCGCAACACCTACTGGCTGCTCGCGCTGTCGCTGATCCCGACCGTCATTGGCGCTATGGTCGGTATGGCCGCCAACGTGCCGATGCTGATGGCCGGTAGCCCGATCATGGGCGTGCTCCTGTTTTTCGGTGTCGCTTTCGCCTTTATGTGGGGCATCCAGCGCAATCGGAATAGCGCGACGGGTGTTTTCCTGCTGCTAGGCTTTACCTTCTTCATGGGCGTCATGCTGTCACAGATCCTGAGCGTCGCCCTGGGCATGACCAATGGTGGCGCGCTGATTGCGATGGCGGGTAGCGCCACGGCGGCAATTTTCTTCTCGCTGGCCATGTACACCAGCGTGAGCAAGCGTGACTTCAGCTTCATGGGTAACTTTCTGTTTGCCGGTCTGATTCTGCTGATCATTGCTTCGCTGGCCAATATTTTCCTGGCCATTCCGGCCATGGCGATCGCCATCTCGGCGATTGGCGCCCTACTCTTTACCGGCTACCTGTTGTATGACCTAAGCCGCATCGTCAATGGCGGTGAAACCAACTACATCACGGCCACCCTGGCGGTGTACCTGGATATCTACAACCTGTTCGTCAGCCTGTTGAACCTACTGATGATTTTTAACGGCAACGACCGCGACTAAGTTGCAATAGCCGCCGCAAAGGAGCCCGCTGCGGCTCCTTTTTTCATTTAAAATCAATAAGTTGTAAATTTTTAGTCGAATCTGTCAACGCCACCCGCTCTTTACGCGTTATTTGCCCTACGCGGTCTGTAATTCGGGCCGATTACCGAACAGAGGTTTAGCAAAATGGGCAAGAAAGCTTCAACAGAAATGGTCGTGCGCCAGCTGGAGCACTCGCTGCACATGACGTCGAAAGAAATCGAAGGCCTAGGTCGCAATTCCGCCGTGTGCGACTACGACTTGGGTTTACTGGATCAGCAGGGCGTGAAAAAGTGTCTGGCCGATTCGCTCAAGCTCTTTATCGAAGAGATCGCCCGGTTCAAAACCAAGAATGGTGCCGCTTACCGTCTGGCGCGTCAGATTTTCTCCGACGCGTACTTGAACAGCGCCAACCTGATTGTGAAGGTTGCCGCCTAAGTTCCTAGGTCTCAGTCGCCCAACATGCCCGGCAGCAAGCCGGGCTTTTTTTGACAGCCCGGTGCGTCTTACAGACGACGAAAGACGGCGATCGACTCGACGTGCGCCGTATGCGGGAACATATTGGCAACTCCCGCGCCCTCGAGCGTATAGCCCTTGACATGGACCAGCACCCCGGCATCCCGCGCCAGCGTAGCCGGGTTGCAGGAAATGTAGACAATCGTATGCGGCGCGTCGCCGCGCGGCTGCTGGGCATCGGGCAGCGCTTTGACCAGCTCCAGCGCCCCTTCACGCGGTGGGTCGATCAGCATGCGGTCCAGCTTGCCTACTCGCTCCAGTACCGGCTGGCAATCCAGAAAGAGGTTGGCCGCCAAGAAGCTGGTCAAATGACCCAAGCTGTTCTTAGCGGCATTCTCAGCGGCCCGCTTCACGAGCGCCTCGCTCCCCTCCACGCCCACCACCTCAGCACCGCTGCTGGCAATCGGCAGCGTAAAGTTACCTAAGCCACAGAACATATCGGCCACCCGTTCCCCCGGCTGTGCCGCCAGCAGGCGCATGGCCTTGGTCACCAGTGCATGATTCATCGCCGGATTGACCTGGGTAAATTCGGTGGGTGCAAAGTTCAGTGAAAGGCTAAAGTTCGGCAGATGGTAGGTCAGCAGCGGTCTATCCTGTGGATCCAGCGGGTGCACCGTTGCCGGTCCGCCCGGTTGCAGGAACCAACGTACGCCATGCCGCCTACCCAAAGCCGCCAAGTGGGCCTGGTCGGCCTCGGTCAGGGGCTCCAGGTGACGCAGCACCAACACGATATCGAGCACAGCGGGGTTGTCCGCGATTTCGCCTACGGCCATCTCGATTTGCGGCATTCGATCCGGCTGGCTCATGCCTTCGATGAGGTGGCGCAAGGGCACGAGCAGATCAGACATAGGCCTGGGCAAGATGCTGCACGAGGTCATGTCGGCGATATAGCTACTCCGGCGCTCATGGAACCCCACCAGCACGCCGCCCTTTTTAGGAACCAGACGCACGGACAGCCTTGCCCGATAGCGATAGTGCCAGGTCGGGCCCGAGATCGGGGCGTATACCGCCCCCGGCTTAACGTGACCGATATGCTGGAGATTATCTTCCAGAACCCGCTGTTTACTGGCGACCTGCATCAGCGGATCGGCATGTTGCAAGGAGCACCCCCCGCAAACGCCAAAGTGCGGGCAGCGGGGCATCACACGAGCTGAGGCCGCTTTATGGATCTCGGTGACCCGAGCCATTTCAAAATTAGGTTTACGCCGATAGCTGAGCCAGCTCACCCGTTCGCCGGGCAGCCCCCCTTCAACAAAAATCGTTTTACCTTCGGCGCGGGCGATGCCCTGGCCGGCGTGGTCCAGAGACTCGATGATGCCCGTAGTTGCAACTGTATTTTTAGCCATTGACCGTTCCTGCTGCAAACGTACCGCGCTTCCCGCGCATGAAAGCTGCCGGCAAAACCAGCCGGCAAGGCGGCAAATTGTACTGGATCCGCCGCCAGTTTTGCCCCTGTTGACCAATGCCAAAATGTGTATAATTTAACCAGACTGCATGTGTAGTCATGTCCTGTTCGGGACGCTGTTTCGGGCAGGAAATTCTTCAACGACCTTTATCTAAGGGAAGAAAATGAAACAATCGCTCCTCGTCGCTGCTCTGCTCGCTCTCGCCGTTACCGCCTGTGGCAAAAAAGAAGCCCCGGCTGCTGCACCGGCCGCTCCGGCTGCTGCCCCGGCTCCTGCTGCTGCCGCTCCGGCCGCTCCTGCTGCTGCCCCGGCTGCCCCGGCTGCCCCGGCTGCCCCGGCTGCCGCTCCGGCTCCGGCTGCCAAGTAATCGCTTTCGCGATCTTGGAACCGCTTCGGCGGTTGCAAAAAGAAACCGGCCCTCGGGCCGGTTTTTTCATGCCTGCGATTCTGGACGGAATTAGGCATGTAACTCCAGCCAATCGAATCCATCTTCCTGGCTGGCGACATAAAATCGCGACGGAATATCGGAGAGCACCTCGCGAATTGCGGCCAACACATGCGCCTCGGTATTGTTGGACTGCGACAGGTGCGCGGCAACCACGTGCTGCAATCGATCCAAATTGAGTCGACCGAGCAAGCCGGCGGCGTCCCGGTTACATAAATGGCCATAGCGGCCGGCAATGCGTTGCTTCAGGCTATCCGGATAGGACGATGCGGCCAGTAAATCCGGGTCATGGTTGAACTCGAGAACCAGTCCGTCGCAATCCTGCAACGAACGTTCGACGTGCGGCGTGAGCATCCCCAGGTCGGTCAGAACGCCCAACCGCAGGGTCTCATACACGACAACGTACTGAACGGGTTCCCGCGCATCATGCGGGACCGGAAACGGCTGAACCTCGACACACCCCAACTCAAAGGGCGCATGGCTATCAATAATACGCAGGGCAACGCCGTTACAGGCATCAAGCGACCGCATATGTACTGCGGCGTGGGTCCCTCGGGTAAGACAAACGGTGGCGCCCGTTTTGCGGGCAAGCGCCATCACGCCGCCAATGTGGTCGCCATGTTCATGGGTCACGAGAATGGCGTCCAGCCCCATAGGGTCGACGCCGCGAGCTTCGATTCTGGACAGCGCCTGCCGCACCGGCAAACCACAATCGATCAGGAGGCGGGTTGATCCCGCCTCAATCAGCAGTGCATTACCCTCGCTCCCGCTGCCGAGGGAGGTGAACCGAATCACCGCAACTGCTGCAGCAACAGATCCAGAATCTGGCGGGCAATCGGTGACACATCGGCCTGCCCCGTATCACCCGGTGCCAGAACGATCACGTTGGTAGGGCCACCCGCTTTTTGTTCTGCCACGCTGATACGGTACTGAACCTTGGTCGGCACCTTGTCATCCTTGCTGCGCCAGAAAGCCAGGCTGGCCCAGAAGCCGCCTTCGCCTTTTTCCTGAACCGACTTGTCGTCGGAGTCCACGTAACGGACGTAGTACAAGCCCAAGTTCCGTTCGCGATCTTCCACCGTAAAGCCGACACGATCGAGCGCCAGACCGACCCGACGCCAGCTACGGTCAAAGGAGTCATCGACGACCAGCATCGCGCCACCGTTCGGCGACTGCACCATACGCGCTTTATCCAGCGCCTTCGCGGTCGTTGCGCCATCACCCTTCTTGGCCAATTCTTTAGCCTCGGGCTCACTGACACCGTCAAACTTGAACATCAGGCGACGCAGCATCTCGGCTTCCAGAGTCGGATCGGCATCGCGTGGCTGCCAACGTGTCTCGCTCTTGCCTTCGGTGACATAGACTTCGACCATGCCGCGGTGGCTGATGAAAATATCGGTGGTACCGGCCTGCGGTCCTTTTTCCAGACGGGTGCGGTACATATCGCGTTCGGGTGTGGAATAGAGCGTACCGAGCACTTTGCCGAGGAAGCCCTGTATAGCCCCCGCGGGCACATTGGCCCGGTTTTCCGCCCAGTCGGTTTCCATGATGCCAGTCTGCGGATTTTCTTTTTTCAGGACAAAACCGTTTTCCTGCCAGAACGCTTTGGTGACATTCCAGGCCTTATCTTCAGGTACCGTGACGACCAGCCATCGATGGTTGCCTTGACGTTCGATGCGGGCAATACCGCGCGAGCCATCGGGCAAGACGCTCTCGTCAGCCTTCTGCGACTGCGCAGCCTTGTTCTTGGCGTTGACCTGCGAATAGACCGCAACGCCCGATGATGGCACATTGGGCGCGGTGTATTGTGTGGTATTGCTGGGGCGTGTCAGATCCGGCGGGATATCCAGCGGCGGCGCCTTGGCGGCGGTGCCGTAATCGATTTTTTTGGATTCAGGCAGGTACGCACAGCCCACGGCCAGAGCGGCCAGCATCAGGGTGCCGACACGGGACAGCTTATTCATCAATCAAAGTCCTGCCTGTTTCATGGCGGCGCGCACGCGCTCGTGGAACGCCGGTGCCAGTTGGGTCAGCGGCAAACGCGCACCATGCGACATCAGACCCATCTCAGCGACGGCCCACTTCACAGGGATTGGGTTGGCTTCACAGAACAGATGGCGGTGTAACCCGACCAGACGGCGATTGATACGCACGGCTTCGATAGCATTACCCGCCGCTGCGGCAACGCACATATCGTGCATGGCACGCGGTGCCACGTTAGCCGTGACCGAGATGTTGCCGTGATACCCCATCAGAAGCGTGGCCATACAGGTCATGTCATCGCCGGAATACAGCGCAAAGCCCTCTGGGGCGCGTTCGATGAGATCACAGGCACGATCGATGTTGCCGGTGGCGTCTTTCACACCAATGATGCCGGGCACCTGGGCCAGGCGCAGAATGGTGTCGTTGCTCATATCGGCCACGGTGCGACCGGGAACGTTATACAGAATCACTGGCAGATCAACGGCTTCGGCAATGCTCCGGAAGTGCTGGTATAGCCCTTCTTGCGTCGGCTTGTTGTAGTAGGGCACCACCGAAAGACCGGCATCGGCGCCAGCGTCCTTGGCGCGCTGGTGGAGATAAATCGCCTCTTTGGTGGAGTTGGCGCCCGTACCGGCAATGATGGGGATACGGCCACCGGCGTGTTTGACAGCCTGTTCGATGAGCAGGCAATGTTCGTCAACGTCCACGGTGGGAGATTCGCCCGTAGTGCCGACCACCACAATGGCATCAGTTTTTTCTCGGATATGAAAATCCACCAGGTTTCTAAAAGCATCCAAATCCAGCCGCCCGTCGGAATGCATGGGGGTGACAATGGCAACAATCGAACCGGTGATCATCTCAAAACCCATCCTTGAAAAGGCAGTGGCCGGGGAACCCATATCCCCGCCAGAATCTTTGCTATTCTAGCCGAAATCAGATCTCGGCGAGCGCCCGCAAGTGGGCAGCCACACTACGTGCCAAGGCCGACATGACATAGCCGCCTTCCAGCATGGAAACGATGCGGTTATTGGCGTGGCGCGCAGCGACACCGCGCAGCTGGGTGGTCACCCAGGCGTAATCTTTTTCGAAAAGCTTCATACCGCCCATATCGTCTTCATAATGCCCGTCAAAACCGGCCGAAATGAAGATCATCTGGGGTTTGAACGCGTCCAAACGCGGAATCCAGGACTCCAACACCGCCTGCTGCAATTCTTCCCCGCCCGAACCACCGGGCAGTGGCACGTTGACCATGTTGGAAGCCGGGTGATCTGTCCCGGAATAAGGGTAGAACGGATGCTGGAAAATGCTGCACATCAGGATCCGCTCATCACCGGCGCAGATGTTCTCGGTACCATTGCCGTGGTGAACGTCAAAATCGATAATCGCGACGCGCTCCAACTTGTGGTTTACCAGCGCATGGTGTGCCGCGATAGCAATATTGTTGAAGAAGCAGAAACCCATAGCGGCCTCCCGCTCACAATGATGGCCGGGCGGACGGACAGCGCAAAAGGCGTTTTCAGCCTTCTTGTCCATGAGTAAGTCCACCGCCAGAATGCCGGCACCGGCAGAGCGCAGCGCGGCCTGCCAGGTAAAGGGGTTCATAGCCGTATCGGGATCCAGATGCGCGATCCCGAAAGCCGGCGCCGTCTCTTTGATTTTCTTGATATGTGAGGCCGGATGCACCAGCATCAACTGCTCCACGGTGGCCAAAGGCGCCTCGTGATGGGCGAAATACATATCGATGCCCTGAGCAATCAGGTGATCATGAATCGCCGTCAAGCGCGCCGGGGCTTCAGGATGCAAATCCCCCATGTCATGCTTTAGGCAATCCGAATGCGTCACAAACGCGGTACTCATAAAATTCCTGCTCCCCCAAACTGGCACGAATTGCAAAAACTCGGCCGCGCATGCTTTTGCATGACTTTTAGCTCTGATCTTTTAATTATCTGCCCATTTTCACCACTGAACAAGCCACAAACTATGGAAAAATGGGTACTCCTCCCATTGCCATATGCCGTTAACATGAGACGTTTTCTTGACCCGTGCTGTCGCGCACTTTTGCCCATCGCGTTAACCATGTCGCTGGCGCTCCTCTGGCTGGTGCCAACCGCCGAGGCGCGCAACCCGAAGAAACCGGCAAGCCCACCCACCATGCTGCAGAATCCGGAAGTGGTCGATTTCATACAGCAGATGAGCGCCAAGCACGGTTTTGATCAAAGCACCCTATCCGACAGTTTCGCGCAACAGCGTCCGGACAACCGGATTATCCGCATCATGGCGCCGGCGCCGACGCAACTCACCCCCAACTGGGTGGCCTACCGGGAGCGCTTTGTGAACAGCCGCCGCATTCATCGCGGTGTGCAATTCTGGGACGCCCATAGCGACACCCTGGAGCGCGCCTCGCGCGAGTATGGCGTGCCACAGGAAATTATCGTCGCCATCATCGGCGTCGAAACAGAGTACGGCCGCAACATGGGCAGCTTCAATATTCTGAATGCGCTGGCCAGTATTGGTTTCTACGGCGAACGTCGCCGCGAATTTTTTCAGAGTGAACTGGAACAGTACCTTCTCCTGGCCCGGGACAACAGCATGGATCTGTCGACCACGCGCGGCTCTTTTGCGGGCGCCCTGGGTATTCCCCAATTCATGCCGAGTAGCCAGCGGCGCTGGGGGGTCGATTTTGATGGCAACCACAAGGTGGATCTGATTCACAGCCCCGTTGACGCGATTGGTAGTGTGGCCAACTTCCTCAAATCCCATGGCTGGCAAAAGGACGAGGTCGCGGTAATTCCGGTCACCCCGCCGCAACCATTGCCGATCGTCTTTGAAAAAGTCGATGTCAAACCGGGCATCTCCCTCGCGCAGTATCGTGATGCCGGCTTCGTGTTCGCATCACCGCTAAGCGATAGCACGCTCGCCACCTTGGTGACGCTGACCTCGCCTCAGGCAGCCACCCAGAATTGGCTGGGCTTAAACAACTACTATGTCATCACTCGCTACAATCGTTCGGCCGCCTACGCCATGTCGGTCATCGAGCTAGGGGCGGCAGTCCGTGAAGCACGGGCGGTCGCTCTGGCTGCGGCTGAATCGGTTGCGCTACAGTAACGAATCCGGCGTCAACTGACGCCCGCGAATAATGCCCTGCAAACGTGTGAGCGCCTCACCCTGAATCTGCCGCACCCGCTCCCGGGTAAGCTGCAAATCGGCCGCGATTGCCTCAAGGGTTTCGGGCTCGCCGCCGCGCAAACCATAGCGCCGTTCGATCACCTGACGCTGACGCTCCGGCAGCATATCGACCCAAGCCAATAACAAGGTTACCGATTCACTACTGGCAAAGGTCTCATGCGGGTCGCCCCCCTGCTCATCGGCCACCACTTCGCCAAGCGTCTGATCCGAACCGCTTTCTAGAGGTTGATCTAACGAACGGATCTGATCGTTTCGACGGAGCAATTGCTCCACGACCTCTGGCGTCTTCTCGCACAGCCCTGCCAGTTCTTCCAGACTTGGCTCGCGGGCATGGGTCACCACGAACTGACGTCGGTGACGGTAAACCGCATTCATATCCCGCACCAAATGAACCGGCAAGCGCACCAGCCGCCCCTGATTTAACACGGCACGCTCAATCCCTTGCCGGATCCACCACGAGGCGTAGGTTGAAAAACGAAAACCCCGTTCCGGATCAAATTTATCCAGCGCATGCATCAAACCCAGATTACCCTCTTCAATCAGGTCGAGCAGCGGTAGGCCCCGGTTCATATAGTGTCGCGCAATCGACACCACCAGACGCAAGTTACGCTCCACCATTTCCTGACGTGCCGCAAAGTCACCTTCCCGCACGCGACGCGTCAGAGCAAGCTCTTCGTCCGCAGTCAGCAGGCTGTGCTTACCGATCTCGTTGAGATATTTTTGCGTCACATCGGCACTGGCTTCAACACGCAGACGCTCAAGCTCGGCATCCGCCAGCACCCGTTCGGCATCATCCAGGCGAGACAGCACTTCATCATCCGGCTCTGGGGCTTCAACCACATCAAAACCGACCCCATCCAGCGGCAAGTTTATGCGAACGTCATCAAACCCATCCGCGCCATCCGAACCTTCGTGCTGCGAAGGAATATCGGAACGGCGCGGTATTTTTTTCACGTGCCGCGTTGAGTCAAGAATTTGAGGGGGTCAACCGGCTTGCCTTGACGGCGCACCTCGAAATGCAGCATCACCATATCAGCGTCGCTGTCCCCCATGTCGGCAATACGCTGACCACGCTTAACAACGTCACCCTCTTTCACAAGGATCTTGCTGTTATGTGCGTAGGCCGTCAGATAATTCCCGTCGTGCTTCACGATCACCAGGTTGCCATAACCACGTAAACCGGAACCAGCATAAACCACCTTGCCATCCGCCGCGGCGTCGACGGGCTCACCCATCTTGCCAGCGATATTGATACCCTTGTTCGAGGCGTCATTAAAACCGGCAACCACCTTTCCCTTGGCCGGCCAGGCGAATTTCACACCATCGGCCATGGCAGCCGCCGTCGCCGAAGACGTGCTCGGCATGTCTTCACCCGGCTTCACCGCGGCAACCTTGTTATTGTCTTTGGGCAACTGATCGGTTTTGGCCACCATGTTGTTGCTCGGCGGTGCCTTCTTGTTTTTCTGCGCACTGCGGCGCACGCATAGGGTGCGATCCAGTTGGATGATGTTCGGGTTGCTCAGTTGATTCATCGCGGCGATCTCGCGATAGTCGGCACCCGCATCCAACGCGATACCGATCAGCGTATCGCCCTTCTTGACGGTCCATGTCTGCGTGCAGTCTTTGGGAAGCGGCGGATAGGGCGATGCGGTTTTGGAACCATCATCCACTGGCGCGCGATGTAGCGACGTACAGCCTGCGAGTGCCGCCAGCAGCAACCCCATCGAGATATTTTTTAGACCCTGCGTCATTCCACACCTGGCAACATCGGAACAAACTTTACCGGATCTAGACGCTTTTCTGTCCAACCGGTGTCTGTCCGCTCAATCAACAACATTCTCTGCTCGGCCGATTCACTGCTCGAACCGAATGGCATGACCATTCTGCCACCAACCGCCATTTGCTGTAAGAGGGCTTCCGGTACCTTGGGTGCAGCAGCCGCCAAGATAATCGAGTCGAAAGGTGCCGCCTCCGTAATCCCCTGATACCCATCGCCGTGTTTAAGGCGCACGTTAAAGCACTTGATCGCACGGAGATTCACCTTTGCGCGTTCGATCAGTCCGGCGAGACGCTCAATGGAATAGACCTCTTTGGTCAGACCCGCCAACACGGCCGCCTGGTAACCGCAGCCTGTGCCAATTTCCAGCGTTTTTCCCAACGGTCGCCCATCGGCACGCAGGCATTCGATCATGCGCGCCACAACAAAAGGCTGCGAAATGGTCTGCCCCAGGCCTAACGGCAGCGCGGTATCTTCGTAGGCACGATGGGCAAAGGCCTCATCGACAAACAGATGACGTTCGACCTTGTTGATTGCACCCAAGACACCCTTATCGGCGATGCCCTGTTGTTGCAGTCGTTCAACCATACGTGCCCGTGTCCGGGCTGAGGTCATTCCCTGTCCAAGCGCCGCTCGACTCATGAATCAATCCAACCAGCTTCGGACTGAATCCAGTTGATCGGTATGGGTCAGATCGAGGCGTAGGGGGGTGATGGATACATAGCCCTCACCGACCGCGTGAAAGTCTGTACCGGGACCGTTGTCTTGCGCTGCGCCGGCCGGCCCGACCCAATACACCTCCTCACCGCGTGGATTCGTCGTTTTGATCACTGGCTCTGCTTTGTGACGTTTGCCCAGACGCGCCACCTTAAAACCCTTGATCGCCTCAAAGGGCAAATCCGGCACATTCACGTTGAGCAGCACCGGTTGCCCGAAGGATTTGTTGAGTAATTTTTCACCCAGCAGGCGGGCAACACGACCTGCCGTTGCAAATTGCGTGGCTTCCTTGCCAACCAGCGACACCGCCATCGATGGCACACCCAGAAGGTAGCCTTCGGTCGCTGCGGCCACCGTGCCCGAATACACCGTATCGTCACCCATATTGGCGCCATGATTGATACCCGAGACGACCAGACTCGGCAAAGGTTCAATCAATCCCGTCACGGCCAGATGCACACAATCGGTGGGCGTGCCATTAACAAATTGAAAGCCGTTGGGCGCCGTGCGCAAGGTCAACGGACGATCCAGCGTTAGTGAATTACTCGCGCCACTACGATCCCGTTCAGGCGCCACCACATTGATTTTTCCTAGCGGCGACAGGGCATCGTGCAAGACGCGCAAACCCGTTGCGAAATAGCCGTCATCGTTGGAAAGAAGGATCGTCATGGTGGGCATAAGGATACCGCAAGGCGCGGCGCTTACCGCAGGAGAGTCCTCGCTAAATCAGAATAAAAAAGGAGGCCTTCCGACCTCCTTTTTAGTACGCGGCGAATTCGTGATTAACGGATGAGCAGGCTTTCCAGTGATTTTCCTTGATTCAGGGCTGCCTGCACCCACAGCGGCTTGCGACCACGACCCGTCCAGGTTTCCGATGGGTTTGCCGGGTTGGCATATTTCGGTGCTACCGGCTTACGGGCGCCTGAGGATTTACGGGTTTTTTTGGTACCCGCCAGCTCTTCCAGTGAATAACCATGTTCGCGGGCGATCTGCTTCAGCTTTTCAATCGCCGCTTCGCGGGCGGCACTGGTGGCCTCTTCCGTGCGGCGCTTGATCTCGCCCGGGATTTTTTTGAGCAAGTCTTTCAGCTGTTCTACATTGAGATTCGACAGATCCATATTTATCTCCGGAATAGTGCAGTTTTTAATAAAATCGAGCGGCAATTAATTAACCGATGCGCTAATTCTAATACCAGCATATTTAAAATACAACTCAAAAATATTTGAAGACGCGAAGTTAGGAATTTTTGAGAAATAAATTTGTTAAATTTAAAAAAACGAGCCGCTTCGATGATCGAAAGGGCTCTGAGATAGATTCAAATAAAAAAGCCAACCGGCAAAGGTTGGCTCATTCATTGAATCAATTGGTCGGGGCGGCGGGATTCGAACTCGCGACCCCTTGCACCCCATGCAAGTGCGCTACCAGGCTGCGCTACGCCCCGACAAGCGCGCTATTGTACGGCAATAACGCAACCGGCTCAACGAAACTCAGACTTTGAGTAGCTGAATGATCTCTTGCAGCTTGGCTTTGAGATCGCCGGGCACACCACGCTGACTTGTGTCAGCCACGGTGACTGCCTGAACCACGGCGCCGTTTGCGTGTCCGTTAGCATGGCTGCCGTTACTACTATTGCCACCATTGTGCCCATTGGGGTGACTCAGCTGATTCCGCGCTCCATGAATGGTGTAACCTTGCTCGTAGAGCAGTTCGCGGATACGGCGAACGAGCAGCACTTCGTGATGCTGATAATAACGACGATTGCCGCGCCGCTTGAGCGGCTTGAGCTGCGTGAACTCCTGCTCCCAGTAGCGCAGTACGTGCGCTTTAACCCCGCAGAGATCACTCACCTCACCAATCGTGAAGTAACGCTTGGCGGGAATAGGGGGCAACGCGGACAACGCCGTCGACGGGACGTCCGCTACAGCCGGCTGACTAAAGAGGTCGGTCATGACTTATTGCTGGGTTTGGTCAGCTACGGCTCGACTTCTGAATACGCTCAACCTCATCCTTGAGCTTCTGGCTGGGATGAAAGGTCACGACGCGGCGTGCCGAGATCGGAATCTCCTCGCCGGTCTTGGGATTACGACCCGGGCGTTGCGGCTTGTCGCGCAACTGGAAATTGCCAAAGCCCGACAGTTTGACCCACTGCCCCGCCGTCAGCGTATCCGCGATTTCGGTGAAGAATGCTTCGACCATGTCTTTCGATTCGCGCTTATTGAGGCCGAGATTCTCAAAAAGAATATCGGAAACTTCAGCCTTGGTCAGTGTGGTCATGATGCGGATCTTTCGTAAAGCGTGATGTTATCGTTTTTTAGGTTCTCAGGCTGGCACCAGCGGCCGTCAGCCGCTCAAGCAACTGCGCCATGACAGCGTCAACCCTCTGATCTTCAAGGGTTCCTTGAGTATCCTGCAAGGTAAAGCGGAAGGCAAGGCCTTTTGACCCGTCAGGCACCCCTTTGCCTTGATATTGGTCAAACAAGTCGACAGCGCGCAGCACAACGGGGGCGCCTTGCCAAAGACAATTTATAAGTTGCTGCACCGGTACGGCGGCATCGACCACTACGGCCAGGTCGCGCAGGACCACCGGGAAAGATGACACCGGGATATAAGTCGGCACCCTGCTTGGGGTCAGGACATCCATATCCAACTCGAAGAGGATCGGCGCAGATTCCAGCTCATACTGCTGGACCCAGCGTGGGTGCAGCTCGCCCAACCAGCCAGCCGGATGACCATCGCGCAGGACACGGGCCGAACGACCGGGGTGAAACGCCGGATGTGCGGTCGCTTCGAAGGCAAGACGGCCAACTGTGTTGAGCGCTTCAACATCGGCTTTCACGTCGAAGAAATCGACAGCGCGGTGTTTCACGCCCCACTGCTCCGGAATAACGCTGCCCCAACTCAGCCCACCCAAGCGTAGGGTCTGGCGATAGCCCTCGACTTGGCCGGGTGCCTGACGGGTGGCACGTTCAAACACGCGACCCGTTTCAAAAATCTGCAGGCGCGGCTGACGGCGACGTTGATTGTGGATCAGCGTGTTGATCAGTCCACCGATCAATGTCGAACGCATCACCGATAAATGGCTGGCGATGGGATTTGCCAGTTCGACCGGCGTGGCGTTGGCGGCGAAATCCTTTTCCCAGGATTCGGGCGTAAACGCGAGGTTAATCACTTCCTGATAGCCGCGCTCCACTAGGGTCTCGCGCAGTGCGTGCACGGGGCGTTGCGTCTCGGTCTGTGCCTGCATGGCCATGGGACCGACCGGTGGCCTGGCCGGGACATGATCGTAACCGATGACGCGGGCGACTTCTTCGATGAGGTCTTCCTCAATCTCGAGATCATGACGCCAACTTGGCGGCATGATCACCACGCCCCCATCGACCACTTTAGGTTGGAAACCCAAGCGCTCGAAGATGGCTTTAATGTCGGCATCACTCGGGGCGATACCAAGCACCTTGCGAATACGATCAAAACGGGCCGTCACCGGTTTGCGTTCGGGTAACGCCGTCACCTGGTCAACGACCGGGCCGGCGTCGCCGCCGCAAATATCAAGAATCAGCTGGGTGATGCGCTCAACCCCGATGACCGTATCGGCAAAATCGACGCCGCGCTCGAAACGGTGACCGGCATCGGTATTTAACGTCAGCCAGCGGCTTCGTCCCTGTATGGCCGATGGCAACCAGTAAGCGGCCTCGATAAACACATCGGTAGTGCTATCGGCACAGGCGGTGCGTTCACCGCCCATGATGCCGGCAAGACCTATAGCGCCATCAGCATCGGCGATCACGCCATAGCGTGGATCCAGTGTCACTTCGTTGCCACCCAGCAGGGTAAGCTTTTCTTCCGGTTTAGCCCAACGGACGGTGAGACCATGCTTCACGCTGTTCAAATCAAAGACATGATTCGGACGATTGAGCTCCAGCATGACGTAGTTGGAGATATCAACCAAGGCACTGATCGAACGCAGACCGCAACGCTCCAGGGCCTGGGTCATCCAGGCCGGTGTTTTGGCCCTGGCGTTCACGCCTTTGATGACGCGACCCGTGAAGCGACCACACAAATCTTCTGCTTCAATGCTGACCGACAGCGTTTGCTGATGCTTGGGTGCTACGGGTTTGATCTCAGGTATCGTCACCGGCGTATTGGTGAGCGCGGCAACTTCGCGTGCCAGACCAAGCAGGCCCAGGCAGTCCGGGCGATTGGGCGTGAGCTTGAGCTCAATGCAGATATCGTCGAGACCCAAAAATTCGCGCAGCGATGTGCCGGGTTTGGCATCTGCAGCCAGAATCATCAAGCCATCGCTTTCCTTCGCCATACCGAGTTCGACGGCAGCGCAGAGCATACCGGCCGACGGCACGCCACGGACTTTGGCGTCTTTAATCTTAAAATCACCGGGTAGTTCAGCTCCCGGCAATGCGCACGGTACTTTAAGGCCGGCGGCCACATTGCTCGCACCGCAAACGATCTGACGCGGGGCGCCCTCACCCACATCGACTTCACACACATTCAGCCGATCGGCATCCGGGTGTTTGGTGACCGACAGCACATGGCCAACAACCACGTTGTTGAACGGTGGGGCCACCGGGCCGCGCTCTTCCACTTCCAGACCAGCCATGGTCAAAAGTTCGGCCAGCGCTTCGGACGAGAGATCCGGATTGACGAATTGCCGCAGCCAGGATTCCGAGAATTTCATGCTTGAAGTCTTTCGCTAAAACTCGATGCAGTCATGCGCCACTCAGGCAGCAAACTGATTCAGGAAACGAATATCGCCCTCAAAGAACAGGCGCAAATCATTAATGCCATAACGCAACATGGTCAGGCGATCCGGGCCCATACCAAAGGCAAAGCCCACATAGCGCTCCGGGTCGATACCCGCTTCGACCAGCACGTTCGGGTGCACCATGCCGCAACCGGCGACTTCCAACCAACGCCCTTTGAGCGGCCCTTCGCCAAAGGCCACATCGATTTCGGCCGAGGGCTCGGTAAACGGAAAGAAGGAGGGACGAAAGCGCACTTCCAGTGCATCGGTTTCAAAGAACTGATGCAAGAAATCGATCATCACGCCCTTGAGGCCCGCAAAGGTGACATGCTCACCCACCCACAGGCCTTCGACCTGATGGAACATCGGCGAATGGGTGGCATCCGAGTCGACGCGATAGACACGCCCCGGCGCAATGATGCGGATCTCAGGCATGCCTTCCTTGCCGCCATAGGTGGCGACATGGTTCTTCATATAGCGTGCCTGGATCGGGCTAGTGTGGGTGCGTAACAACACATCCGGTTGTACCTTGCCTTGGGCATCCTTCAGGTAGAAGGTGTCATGCATCGAACGTGCCGGATGATCGTCTGGTGTGTTGAGGGCGGTAAAGTTGAAATAATCGGTTTCAATCTCGGGACCTTCGGCCACAGAGAAACCCATCGAGGCAAACAGACCCTCGATACGCTGTAAGCTGCGGGTCACCGGATGCAGACCACCACGCGAGACACCTCGTCCCGGCAAGGTGACGTCAAGTGCTTCCTCGGCCAGACGGGCAGCAAGCTGTTCTTCTTTCAGCGCATCGCGACGGGCATTAATCGCCGCTTCCATCTGCGCTTTGATCTTGTTGATCTTGCCGCCGGCTTCCTTGCGCGCTTCTACAGGCAGGTTCACGAGGCCTTTGAGCGCTTCAGTGACGATGCCGCTCTTGCCCAAATAACGCGCTTTGGTCACTTCCAGGGCGTCAGCGTCCTTAACGACGGCCAGCGCTTCCGACAGCTCGGACAAGAGGGCTTCAGAGTTTAGCGATGACATAGTCAACCTCAGATAAATGCTTGCAGAACATCGGCAAAAGGCAGTCTTCTATCCGCTACTGCACTTTGCCGATGATCCGAAAAAAAAGGAGGCTTGCCGCCTCCTTTTTCGGATCGCTCTGCGATTTTTTTCGAATCGCCCTGCGATTACAGGCCGAGGCTTGCCTTGGCTTGGGTTGCCAGTTGGGCAAATGCCGGCTTGTCGAACACAGCCAGGTCAGCCAGAACCTTACGATCGACTTCGATCGACGCTTTCTTCAGACCGTTCATGAAACGGCTATAGGTCAGACCCAGTTCACGCGAAGCAGCGTTGATACGTGCAATCCACAGCGTGCGGAATTGACGCTTGCGTTGACGACGGTCACGGTACTGATACTGACCGGCCTTCATCACCGCCTGCTTGGCGATACGGTAGACGTTCTTACGACGGCCGCGGTAACCCTTGGCAAGTTTCAGAACTTTCTGGTGGCGCGCGCGCGCCGTTACACCACGTTTAACGCGAGGCATAGTCTATTCTCCTTAAGCGTAGGGCAGCATGGCTCGGACCGATGCAACATCCGAGGCGTTAACGGTTTCCGGACCGCGCAGTTGGCGCTTAACCTTGGTGGTCTTCTTGGTCAGGATATGGCGCTTAAATGCGTGGCCGCGCTTAATGCTGCCGCTGCCACGAACGCGGAAACGCTTGGCTGCGCCGCTCTTCGTCTTCATCTTGGGCATTTAGATGCTCCTTTATGTCATGTCATCAGGTGGTTTCCGACGGAAACTCTTGTTAACCCGATGCCACTTGTAGTGACCCGGTTGTTTGCACAACCCGATCAATCCTGCTGAAAACCGCTACTGCTCAGTTAAGCCGCAGCCGTTTCCGTCTGTTCGTCTTTCACCTTCGGTTTAGCGCCTGCCGGGGCCTTCTTGACCGGGGCAATCACCATCACCATCTGGCGACCTTCCATCTTCGGCATCTGCTCAACAGCGCCGATTTCCTCTAGATCCGCTTTCACACGTTCTAGCTGACGCATCCCGAACTCCTGATGCGACATTTCTCGACCCCGGAAACGCAGGGTCACTTTGACCTTGTCTCCCTCGCCCAAGAAACGCACCATGTTGCGCATCTTGATCTGGTAATCGTTTTCGTCGGTACCGGGACGCAGCTTGACTTCCTTGACCTGAACCTGCTTCTGCTTCAGCTTGGCTTCATGCTGGCGCTTGGCTTCCTGGTATTTGAACTTGCCGAAATCCATGATTCGGCAGACCGGCGGTTCAGCCGTCGGCGCAATTTCAACCAGATCCAGTTCGGCTTCTTCAGCCTGCGCGAGCGCATCGCGAATGGAAACCACACCCAGCTGTTCGCCTTCGGGGCCGAGCAGGCGTACCTGCGGCGCAGTGATTTCCTCATTGAGGCGGTTCGACTTCGGAAGAGCTATGACCTGTACTCCTTGATTCAGTAAAAAACGAACCGCGCTTACCGGTAGGCAGCAACGTCTGCTTTCAGACGTTGGATCAGGTCTGCGACAGGCATTTGCCCCAGATCCTGACCCCCACGGGTACGCACGGCCACGAGACCGGCTTCTTTTTCCTTGTCGCCAACGACAAGTTGGTAAGGTAGCCGGTTAACGCTATGTTCCCGAATTTTATAGGTAATTTTCTCATTACGCAAATCGGCCTCGGCTCGGAAACCGGCCGCGTGTAGCTGACTTACCACAGCCTGGGCGTAATCAGCCTGTTTTTCCGAGATGTTGAGCACCACAGCCTGTACCGGCGACAGCCAAGTGGGCAGCGCACCCGAGTGGTTTTCGATCAGAATCCCGATAAAACGCTCCAGCGAGCCCAGAATGGCCCGGTGCAGCATCACCGGCACCTTACGGCTGTTGTCTTCGGCGACATATTCAGCGCCCAGGCGTCCCGGCATCGAAAAATCGACCTGCATGGTGCCACACTGCCAGGAACGGCCAATGGCGTCTTTAATATGAAATTCGATCTTCGGACCGTAAAAAGCACCCTCGCCCGGCAACTCCGTCCACTCCAGGCCAGAAGCCCGTAGACCGGCGCGCAGTGCCTCTTCGGCTTTGTCCCAGATCTCGTCGGAACCGACGCGGCCTTCCGGACGCAGTGCCAGTTTGACGGCGACATCGTTAAAGCCGAAATCGGCGTATACCTGTTTGACCAGCGCATTGAAGGCCGTGACTTCGGCTTCGATCTGGTCTTCGGTACAGAACACGTGGCCATCATCCTGGACGAAACCGCGCACCCGCATCAAGCCATGTAACGCGCCCGACGACTCATTGCGGTGACAGGAACCGAATTCACCATATCGCAGCGGCAGATCACGATAGGAGCGCAGACCCGCGTTGTACACCTGCACGTGGCCCGGACAATTCATCGGCTTCAGCGCATAGAGGCGCTTTTCCGACTCGGTCGTGAACATATTCTCGTGGTAATGGTCCCAGTGGCCGGATTTTTCCCACAGGGAACGATCCAGAATCTGCGGGCAGCGCACTTCCTGATAACCATTATCGCGGTACACGCGACGCATGTACTGCTCGACTTCCTGCCAGACCGCCCAGCCCTTCGGGTGCCAGAACACCAGGCCCGGCGCTTCGTCCTGCATATGGAAGAGGTCGAGTGCACGACCCAGACGACGGTGATCACGTTTCTCGGCTTCTTCCAGCATGTGCAGGTAGCCATCGAGGTCTTCTTTCTTGGCCCAGGCCGTGCCATAGACACGCTGCAACTGCTCGTTCTTGGGGTCCCCACGCCAGTAGGCGCCCGCGATCTTCATCAACTTGAAGTGCTTGAGCTTGCCGGTCGATGGCACGTGCGGTCCACGGCAGAGGTCGATGAAATCGCCTTCGCGATAGAGTGACACTTCCTGATCCTGCGGAATGGCCGCGATCAGCTCGGCCTTGTAGCGCTCGCCCTGCCCCTCAAAGAACTTGACGGCGTCATCACGCGACCAGACTTCTCGGGTGACGGGGATATCTTTCTTGGCCAGTTCGGCCATACGCTTTTCAATCGCGGTCAGGTCTTCCGGCGTAAACGGTCTTGAATACGCGAAGTCGTAATAAAAGCCATTGTCGACTGTCGGACCAATGGTGACCTGCGCTTCCGGATACAGCTCCTTCACGGCATAAGCCAGCAAGTGCGCTGTCGAGTGGCGGATCAGCTCCAGCCCTTCCGGATCTTTGTCGGTGATGATGGCGAGCGGCGAATCCGTTTCGATCACGTAGCTGGCATCGACCAGCTTATCGTCGATGCGACCGCCAAGAGCGGCACGGGCCAGGCCGGCGCCAATACTGGCAGCGACATCCAGCACGGTGACCGGCTGAGGATAGTCGCGCTGGGAACCATCAGGAAGCGTAATAACGGGCATCTTGAGCTCGCATTTGGTTAAAACAAACGCAAAAGCCAGAGCAGGTGGCCGGGGTCGCGATGATTGCGATAGTCGGCGAATCTGACTCTGGCTTGAGGGCTGAATTCGTTGGTAGGCGCGATTGGACTCGAACCAACGACCCCCACCATGTCAAGGTGGTGCTCTAACCAGCTGAGCTACGCGCCTACTGCAGAGGCGAGATTTTAACCAAAGAGTTGCTGCTTTGCAACCTGGCGCATCGAATCAGCGTAGTAGCCACCATTTGCCGAGCCCCAGAGCCAACCAGAGCGAAAGCAGCGCAAAAAACAGCAAAATTTCGCGGGCTGCAAAGCCACCTCCTGGCCAGAGCTTGCCGATCAGACTGCGGGGCGGCTGCAGAATCGTGTCAAACAAGCGCAGTACGGCGTTGCCTTTGCCTGCCTGGCCGGCCAATAGCGCGAGCAGCGCCCGGCCAACGACAATCCAGACGATCAACTCAATGACCGCACGTAATGCTACCAGGGCAAAGAGCACTCCCGAGGTCATTGCTCATCAACGCCAAATTCACGATCCAGGCGGTTCATCCAGTAGGCGTAAATAGCGATCAGCAGTAGATAAACGATCAATGCGCCTTTAGCACCAATCATGTAACCCAGCGGTAATCCGAGCAATATCCATTGATCCAGCCAGCGCGCAGCAAAACTGGCCACGAAGGTCACCATAAACCAGATACCAAGCAACAAAAGCGTTCCGGACAAGGTTTTGAGCCAATACCGGCGCTGCTGTTGGCGGAGGGAGTCTGGACCATGCCCCTCCTCGACACCCAGTCCACGGCTATAGAGAATTCTCGGGTAGCGCAAACGTTCGATGAACTGCTGCGCTTCGGCGGACGGCGGCGATGTAAGCAGGCTGACCAAAATGTTGGTCAAGAACCCGGCCGGAACGCCAAAGACGGCGGCTGCCGACGCCTCGATGCCGAACCAGGGATCCATACCGATACCGTACCAGCCTAGCCATGGAATACTGTCAAACCGGACGCGCGCGATGTAATACACCGTCAGCGCCAGGCCCACGATGATCCCGGCGATCGCGCCGTGACGATTGGCGCGCGGCCAGAAAATCGCCAAAACCAGCGCCGGAAAGAGCGCCGCGCCCGATAGCGAGAATGCCCACGCCACCATGTCGACCAGCGTCGCCGGTCGCTGCACCGCGATGGCGGCAGCGACAATGGCTACCGTCACCAACACGGATTTCGAGACGATCAGCCGCCAGGACGAGGATGCATCGGGCCGCAACATCTTGAAATAAATATCGTGCGAAAACGCCGAGGTGATCGACAACAGCAATCCCTCCGATGTCGATAAGGCGGCCGCCAGGCCGCCGACCGCCACCATGCCGGAAATGACATACGGCAGACCGGCGATCTCGGGCGTGGCAAGCACAATCACATCGGGGCTGATCGACAGTTCCGCCCACTGCATCAGATGGTCATGATTGATGTCGTCGAATGAGAAGAGACCGATGCGCGCCCAGGCACTGACCCATGCCGGCATAGATTCAATCGGTGCGCCGATCAAATGTTGCATAACCTCCAGCTTGACGAAAATGGCGTAGGCCGGCGCCAGCAAAAAGACCAGCACCACAAAGAACAAGGTCCAGAACACGGAGCGTCTGGCCTGACTGACGCTGGCGATACTGTAATAACGCATCAGCAAATGAGGCAGGGATGCCGTACCAATGGTCAGACAAAAAACGAGTGCCAGGAAATTGATGCGGCTGTGCGCATTGTCAGGCAGCGCAAAGGCTTTGAGATCATCCACCGGTGTTGCCGATCGACGTTTGGCTTCCCTGGCATCTGTTCGCCAAACGGCATGCGCTTCCTGGGCCGTCAGTGGCATTTGCCGTCGCTCTCGCTCTAGCTGAACGATATCGCGCGCAGGCGCATCCGTCGCCTTCAACCGCTCGATTTTTTCCGTCAGATGCTTGCGCTCGTCGGCTAGCGATTGCGGCAATCCCTCAATTTTGGCTTCAAGAACTCGTGCCCGTTGCTCATAAAGCTGACGGACTGCAACCTCGTCGGGGCGGTTGAAAATCTCGTGTTCGAGCGTCACCAGTTGATGCATCGCCTCTGCATACAGCACGGGCGGTGCAGGCACACCCGTTTTATCAAATGCCAGGATGGTGATCGGGGTGATGTAAGCGATCAGCAGAATAACGTACTGTGCCGCCTGGGCGTGCATGAGCGCCCGCATGCCGCCGAGAAAAGAGCAAACCAGCACGCCGGCCAATCCGAGATAGACGCCGATTTCGAACTGCAGGGTAATGAATCGACTGGTGATGAGCCCAACGCCATAGACCTGCGCAACGACATAAATCAGCGAGGCGATGATGACCGCAAACGCCCCCAGCAATCGGATCGTCTGGCCGCCGTAACGTGCGGCCAAGAAATCGGGCAAGGTGTACTGTCCGAATTTACGCAAATAAGGCGCGAGTAACAGCGCCAGCAAGACATAGCCGCCGGTCCAGCCGATGACGAAGGCCAGCCCTTGATAACCTGACTGATAAAGCGCACCAGCCAGGCCAATAAAGGAGGCAGCCGACAGCCAGTCAGTACCGGCCGACAGGCCGGCATACATGGCGGGCACGCGGCGGCCGGCCACAAAATATTCGGCGACATCGGAGGTGCGGGTAAAGAGCCCCACCAACGAAAATACCAGCAGCGTCAAGAAAAGAAAGACGTAACCGATCCAGCGATCACTGAGCCCTTGGCTCTCAAGCCAACCCAGCACAAGAATTGACGCGACAAAGCCAACGGCAAATAGTGTCACGAATACTGCAGGGCCATAGGCGCCGAGCAATAGCCGCAGTCGGTTTGCCACCCTTTTAGATCCGATAGGTCAGCTTCAGGCGCTGCTGAAGACGCTTGGCCTGTTTCAGACCCTCACGGAGTACCGCCTCGTCATAAGTGCTGAGCTCTTCCGGATGCAGATGGTTATCCGGTTTGATGCCTTCGGTCATAGCACGATGCTGGTGGTTCAAACGTAGTCGCTGGAGTTCGGACATTGCCTGTAACGCAGCCGACACATCAAGTTCAGACATGCCGAACTTTTGTCCGGCTTGCAAAAAACGGGTACGGGTACTGGCCGACTTCACACCGTGCGCTAGCCCGATGATGCGACCCACATCGACAAAAATTCGGATACCGTACTTTTTAATGTCGACAAACTTTTCTTTGCCCTCCTTTTCCATGACCACATCCCCGGTAAAACCGATGGGTGGTTCGGCGGCCAGTGCATTGGTGGCCATCAGGCGCAGGAAGGTTTCTGCCGAGGGCGCCCAGCGCGCCAGCATTTCACGCAATGGGTCGACCATCGAAAAATCGCCATAGAGGGGGCGCACATCGAAGAAGATCGACGCATTGAGCAAGGCCGAGGGCTCTGGCTTGTGGATCCAGTCAAAGAAGAGCGCCTTCCATTCGTCTTCTGATCGGCACCAGGCCGGATTTCCCGCCATGATGTCACCGGAACACAACGTGAAGCCACAATCGGCCAGCCGCTGATTGGTTCGCTTAGCAAATGGCAGAAACACTTCACGTAAGAGATCGGCTTCGCGTTCATCGGAGGCTGAAAAAATCAGGCCATTGTCCTGGTCGGTGACCAACGTTTGCTCGTGTCGCCCTTCCGAGCCCAGACCAATCCAGCACCAGTTGGCCGCCGGCAAACGTGCTTCTTCAGCAGTGATGGCAACGACACGTGCAGCCAGCGCGTCGTTCAGCCATGAAATGCCGTAGGTCGCCAGCGCCCCCGTTAGCCCATCATCGAGAAAGGTCTGATCAATCCGCTGTGCCTCTTCTGCCAAAGGCAGCAAAGCCGACATGCTGCTGGTTTTTTCAATTTTGGCCGCCAGCGTCTGTGCGCGATTGACGGCAAAGGTGTTATCGCCGAAATTCATGTCAATACTTCACTTGAGCAAAATAGGTTTTCTGAGAGGCTTCGATGGCCTGACCGAGTGTCGTGATGCCACGATCGGCCAGCGCAGGCAACAATCGTACAAACACCTGAGCGGTCGCAGTTGCATCTGCAAGCGCGTTATGGCGCTGATCCATATGGATTCCAAGGCGCTGCATGATCGCCTCGAGGCTATGGCTCTCCTGGTTCGGATGCGCCACCGCAGACAACAACAGGGTATCGAGTACCGGTTGATCAAAACGCAGGCCCAGGGTGGCCTCCTTGATCTCGAGGAAACGCATATCGAATGCGACGTTGTGACCTACCAACACCGTATCCGCACAGAAATCATGGAAGGCCGGCAACACCTGATCAATCGTCGGTTGACCCAGCAGCACACTGTCGGTGATGCCGTGAATCGCCATACTCGCCGCCTTGAGGGGTATGCGGGGATCAACCAGCTGATCGAAATGTTCCTGCTGCAACAGCCGACCATTGAGAATGCGCAACGCACCAATCTGGATAATTTCATCGCCGTTGCCCGGCTCCAGGCCGGTAGTTTCGGTATCAAAGACCGTATAGACCAGATCAGTCAGTGGACGCTCCAGATCCACCTGACCGAGCGGCCGGTCAAAGAGATCGAAGTCGTAATATTCAGGGCGTGAATCGCCATCGCGTACGATCAGTTCGACACGCTCATCCGGTGAGGCACGCGGGATGAGCAAACGCAGCGATGCCTGATTCGCCGCACGCTGTCGTTGATACCAGATCTCGCCCCCATGCCGATCCAGCACTTCGCGCAGGGTGGGCGGGTTGACGCCGTGTCCATCGCGCATCGGCTCAATTTCCCAAGACAATACCGTCTCTGAGGACATCGACAAACCCAGCCAGAGTAGATCGATGTGTACAAAACGTTCGTCGCTACCCAAAGCGAGTGTCAGCGAACGAACCTCACCACTTTCTTCAATACGTGACGCCAGGAAGGTGAGTGCCGATACCAATGCAAAGCTGTCTGCCCGCACCCAAAGCGCTTCGGGTGTATCCGTTTGCAGGTTAACAGGAATCTTCAGCCGGGATTCGATCCGGCGGCTCGCCGCTTCCAGTATATCGGCCGCCATCATGTCATCCAGCGGCCAGTTCTGACGCAGCGAATCGGCGACTGTTTTAAGTGTCATATCCAGACGTTCGCTCATGCGCTTCACTTCTGACGACAAGACCCCGATAAACCGGTCACGATCCTGCGGTGCCATCTCGGGGTTGTCAGCCAGCATTTCCACTGCGGCGCGCAGCGTGCCCAGCGATGCACGACTCCCCTCCGTTAGCTCACCCAGGGCAGCATCACGTTTGGCATCTTGCTCCAGAGCACGCGTGATATTTTCAATGAGCAGAATGTAGCCTGAGGCCGTCTGTATCCCTTCCAACTCCCGTAACACGGGCGCGATCTGCACGCGGATCAATTGGCTGCTATCGGTCGTTGTTACAAAGTTGGCGATAGCATGGCGATTACCCCGCTCCAACTGGATACGAATCGTTTCCCGCGCGTAATCGACCTGGCTGGCCTCAAGAATCGAGCTAATGGAACGCCCCAACCCAATCAGCGCACCACTCGAAACCGAAGTCGGCCCCTTGGCCAGCGACTCGAACATAAATCGTGCACGATTGTTATAGAGCAGAATTCGCCCGTCCAGATTACAAACCACGACAGCCTGCGCCAACTCAGACATCAGTGCTGCCAGACGATTCTTTTCTTCTTCGACATTACTCTTGGCTTTGGCAACCTGGGCTTCTACGTCATCGATATAGGCATCACGCTGGGTTGCCAGATCGTTAATCGCGCGCACCAGCTCACGGAGCTCTGGTGGGCCCTCTTCCGTAATACGAAAGGAGCGATTCGAGCCCAGCATCAGGCGCAATTCTTCGACCATCGCCGCCATTCCCGTCACATAACGGTTAAACAGGCGGCGAACCAGGGCGAGACCCAGAACAAACCCCGTTGCTGTCAGAACACCGCCTAACGGCACCTGGGGCAATAAATGCTGAACCAGTACCTCACGCATACCGGGGGATGCACCAGCCCAGATCAATACAGAGGTCAGTAGGAAGGGGCCCGTCATCAACATGCCGAGCACCAACACAGCAAGGACGAAACGCCACTTGGCCTTTAGATCACGCAAAAACATGGGCTATCCCTATCACTACATTTACCTCAAACTGTTTAATTATGCGCTTTCTTGCATGCGCTTAACAGTCAGGCCAGCACCTCGCGGATCTTAACCACCAGATCCTTGGTAGAAAACGGCTTCAGCATATAGGCATCGGCGCCAAGCGCCAGCCCCTTGGCTTGCTCCGTATCGCGTCCCTTGGCGGTGAGCATAATGATTTTGAGTGATGCCAGCGACGTATCGGCTCGCAGAATCTCGCAAACCTCGAACCCGGATTTCTTGGGCATCATCACGTCGAGCAATACCAGGTCGGGGTTAAAGCTGCGGACTTTATCAATCGCCGCATCACCATCCCCGGCAGTATCAATTTGGAAACCTTCCTTCTTGAGCAGAAACTCTAGTGACATCACGATATTAGGTTCATCGTCGACAATGAGGATCTTATGGGTCATCGCAGTCTCCTTGGCGTCATGCATCTGACAATGGAATGGTAAAGAGGAAGGTGGAGCCGGATTCGATCTCATCGCCAGCGGCAGTGGTGCCGCCCGTCGTGCTCTCAACCCAGAGTTTGCCACCAAAGTGTTCAATAATTTCTCGGCTAATCGGCAGCCCAAGCCCGGTACCCTGGGGCTTATCGGTCATGGTATTGCCGCCCTGGCGAAATCGTTCGAAGATGATTTCCTGATAAGCCTCCGGGATACCGGGGCCGTTATCATGTACTGCCACGATGGCAAAACCATTACTGCGGCTCAGGCGCACCGTGATACGACCGTTGCCTTCCGGTACGAACTTCACGGCATTAGACAATAGGTTGATGATCACCTGCTTGATTCGGTCCCGATCCACATCCACCAGCACCGGCAGATTATCTTCTGGCAGGGTGATCACACAGTCCGCACCGCGTGTCCGGAAGAGCTGACCCAGAGACGCTGCTGTCTCGTCAACCAGTTCACGCAAATCCAGTTGCTCAACCAGCCAATCGACCCGACCGGACTCCAGCTTGGCAAAATCGAGAATCTGGTTGATCAGCCGGGTCAGACGCTCGGCCTCCCCGACGATGATGCCCAGAAACCGCGTACGGTCCTCTTCTGCCATCTCCGGGTCGGCGTGCAGCATCTCGGAAAACGCACGAATCGAGGTCAATGGTGTGCGCAGTTCATGGGTCACCGTCGACATAAAGTCGTCTTTCAGCCGATCAACTTCCATCAACTTATCATTGGCGGCACGCAGTTCACGACTCGCTTCTTCCAGCTCTGCCGATTTGCGTTCCAGTTCCCGCGAGTGCGCACGCACCTGAGAAGCCTCATCCAGAATGTTCAGCACCTCATCAAAACCGAGCTCTTCTTCCTGAACGACAGAACTGACCATCACATGGGCGCTGGCAGAGCCAATCGTACCGGCCAACTGTGTTTCTGCAAACATCACAAAATCAGCATCCGCTTTGAGTTCGCCAATTTTGCCAATCCCACGATCCTTGGCGTAGCGCTGCAATCGACTCTGCGCCTGTTTGGGTCCCAGAAAACGCTTAAGCAACTCGATCAGGGAGTCTGCAGAGGCCGTACCACGCCATATTTTTGGCGCGAGCGATACCGAACTGTTGATGTTGACGAATTGACTGGCTGTTGCTAATTCATTGGCATTCTGTCGGGTCAGCATGGAGACAATCACATATCCACCCAGGTTGAATAGGAGGCTCCAGAACAGCGAGTGTGCGATCGGATCCAGGGTTGTTAGACCAAACAAACCATGCGCCGCCAAGCCATCGATGCCCCACGGCCCTTGCGTAATGAAATCACTTGCGATCCAGCCTGATTTACCAAATGAGGGTAACAGCGCCGTATAGAGCCAGACGGCAAACCCCAACAGCAGCCCGACCATCGCTCCCTGCCGATTACCTTCTTTCCAGTACATACCCCCCAACAGCGATGGTGCAAATTGTGCGACCGCCAGAAACGAGATGAGTCCAATCGATACGAGCGCGTACGCCTCACCGGCAAAGCGGAAATAGAGGTAGCCCAGAAAGAGCAGAAACACAATGGTGCAGCGACGAATCAACATGATCACGCCGCTCAGATCTTTACGGGTCGTGAAATCGAAGCGGCCATGCAGCAGAATTGGCATCACCAGGTCATTGGAAACCATGGTCGCCAGGGCGATCGTCTCTACAATCACCATACCGGTTGCCGCCGACAACCCCCCCAGGAAGGCCAACATCGCCATCGCATTGGTACCCTCGGCGAGTGGCATGGTCAGAACCAGGGTGTCTGCTTCGAAAGCTTGTCCATTGAACTGAATCAGTCCCGCCAGCGCAATCGGTAAGACAAATATATTGATCAGCAAAAGATAAAGCGGAAACATCCAGACCGCCCGCCGCATATGTGTTTCATCAACGTTTTCTACAACCGTAATCTGGAACTGCCGAGGCAACATCAGAATGGCCAAGCCGGAAAGTAATGTCAGCGCAAACCAGTTACCAAAATTAATCGATTCCGGCTGTAACAAACGGGCAATTGCCGGAATGGCCTCAGCGCGGGCGAAAAGGTCACCAAAACCGTCGTTCAGATACCAGACCACATAGGCGCCGACGGCAAGGAAGGCAATGAGCTTGAAAACAGATTCAAACGCGATGGCCAGCACCATGCCCTCATGGCGCTCGGTCACATCCAGATGACGCGTACCAAAAACAATCGTAAACGCCGCCAGAATGATGGCAATCACCGCTGTCGAATCCGGCATGAACGCCAGTGATTCCAACGCATCCGGAATCAAGGCCTGCGCATCGTCCGGGAACAAGATCTTGAGGCTATAGGAAATCGCCTTCAATTGCAGCGCGATATAGGGAATAATCCCCACCACGGCAATCACGGTCACCAGTCCCGCCAGCAACTGGCTCTTGCCGTAGCGCGCCGCAATAAAATCAGCGATCGACGTCAGGCGCAACGTTTTGCTCACGCGGATCATCTTGAGAATGACGGCCGCAAACAGGAACATGATCGTCGGGCCGAGATAAATGGTCAGGAAGCTAAAACCACCCGTGGTAGCGCGCCCCACGCTACCGTAAAAGGTCCACGATGTGCAGTACACAGCGATCGCTAAGGCGTAAACCGTCGATGTAATCACCGAACGCCCGGCATCCGCACGACGATCGCCGAAGCGGGCAACGGCAAACAAAAGACCCAGATAGACAAAGGTCAACAGCGCGACGACCCATGTTGCAATCATGACGTGCCCCGGTCGACGTTTGATTTGAGCTGCCCACTGGTCGACGGCTCGGTGATGCGGCGCGCGATGAGAATCACCGCCAACCACCATACAAAGAGAAGCACATAAAGTAACGGCCAATCACCCACACTACCGCGATACAGCGAAAGCAATGGGTAATTGAATACCAGCAGAGACACAAAGCCGATGACCCCCAGCTTGAGCAAGGTCTTCTGCATGGCTTTGGGCATGTCAACTCCTTACGAACTAAAGTGCTTAAAGAGAAAAACCGGCGCAGACTCCCGCGCCGGTTTCTCTGTCAATCATTGGCTGATTTCTGATGATCAGCTCAAAATCCGGCTTTCACCGGTGTCGCGAGCCACCCTCCTCCTGAATGATCGCGACGGGAGCGCCGGTACCGGCGCTCCTGATCCCGCTTAGCCCTTGAGCTGCTCAAGGATATGCGGGTTTTCCAGCGTCGAGGTATCTTGCGTGACTTCCTCACCCTTAGCCAGGGAGCGGAGCAGACGACGCATGATCTTGCCCGAACGGGTCTTCGGCAGGTTCTCACCAAAGCGGATGTCTTTCGGCTTGGCGATCGGACCGATTTCCTTACCTACCCAATCCGACAGTTCCTTGATGACCTTCTTGGCTTCATCTCCGGTCGGGCGCGAACCCTTCAGCACGACAAACGCCACAATCGCTTCACCGGTCAGATCATCCGGACGGCCGACCACCGCAGCTTCGGCCACCAGCGGATTTGCCACCAGCGCCGATTCGATTTCCATGGTGCCCATACGGTGACCCGACACGTTCAGTACGTCATCGATACGACCGGTAATGGTGAAGTAACCATTTTCGGCATCACGGATAGCGCCGTCACCGGCCAGATACAGCTTGCCACCCAGATCTTCCGGGAAGTACGACTTCTTGAATCGATCAGGATCGCCCCAGACCATACGAATCATCGACGGCCAAGGCTTCTTCACGACCAGGATACCGCCCTGACCCCATGGCACTTCGTTGCCGGTCTCGTCGACCACGGCGGCCTGGATGCCCGGGAACGGCAGCGTGCACGAACCCGGCACCAGCGGCGTTGCACCCGGCATCGGGGTGATCATGTGACCACCGGTTTCGGTCTGCCAGAAGGTATCGACGATCGGGCAGCGGCCGCCACCCACGTTCTCGTAGTACCACTCCCAGGCGGCCGGGTTGATCGGCTCACCGACCGAACCCATCAAGCGCAAGCTCGACAGATCATACTTCTTCGGATGGATCGCCGGATCAGCATCGGCCGCCTTGATCAGCGAACGGATGGCGGTCGGCGCGGTGTAGAAAATATTAACCTTGTGCTTCTGAATCATGTCCCAGAAACGGCCGGCGTTCGGATAGGTCGGCACGCCTTCAAACACGACTTCGGTACCACCACACGCCAACGGGCCATAGGTGATATAGGTGTGGCCCGTGACCCAACCGATATCGGCCGTGCACCAGAAGACGTCTTCTTTCTTCAGGTCGAAGGTGTAGAGCATCGTGAGCATGGCGTGCAGCAGGTAACCGCCCGTCGAGTGCTGAACGCCCTTCGGCTTGCCGGTCGAACCCGAGGTGTAGAGCAGGAACAGCGGATGCTCGGCTTCAACCCAGACCGGATCACACTTGTCCGACTGCTTGTCGACCACATCACTGGCCCATACGTCGCGGCCAGCCGTCATATTAACTTCGGTACCCGTGCGCTTGAACACCAGCACTTTCTTGCAACCGTCACAGCCACCCATACCAAAAGCTTCATCGGCGATGGCCTTCAGCGGTAACGCCTTACCACCACGGAACTGACCGTCGGTGGTCACCAGCACCTTGGCGCCGGCATCTTCGATACGGTCACGCAGCGACTGCGCCGAGAAGCCACCGAACACCACCGAGTGCGTTGCGCCGATGCGGGCACAGGCTTGCATCGTAGCAATGCCATCAATCGTCATCGGCATGTAAATAATGACGCGATCACCCTTCTGTACACCCAGCTCCTTCAGTGCGTTGGCAATCTTGCAAACGCGAGCCAGCAGTTCTTTGTAAGTGACTTTGGTCACCTGGCCATCGTCGGCTTCGAAGATGATTGCAACTTTGTCACCCAGACCTTTTTCGATCTGACGATCCAGACAGTTGTAGGAGGCATTCAGCTTGCCATCAACAAACCAGCCGTAGGTCGGCGCCTTCGACTCGTCGAGTGTCTTGGTAAACGGGGTTTGCCAGCTTAGTAGTTCCTTAGCGCGCTTGGCCCAGAAACCCTCGTAATCTTTTTCTGCTTCGGCACACAGCGCCTTGTACCCATCCATGCCCGAAACTGCAGCGTTCTTCACGAAATCCGGGGACGGTTGGTACACCTTGGCATTCGACATGTTGCATCTCCTCGCTATTGTTAGATACTGCCTGGTTACTCCGAGATGCTTCCGCACTTCGGGCCGGCATCTAGGCGCCAGTTGCGGATTTGAGCAACCGGGCCGTACGCTGGGTACGGGATCATTTAATGACCTGAGCCTTACACCCTGCTTACACACCAAACCCTTTAATCACGCGGCTTTTATGTGGCGTCGCAGCAATAGCTCGATCGACGCCAAACCACCGCAAGCGCCGACTTTTTATTACAATTCAACTCACGCCGCGAGCGCCCTACTCAATCATCTTCGCCGTCCGGGAAAAAACATGAGCACGATCAAGCAGGAAGACTTTATTCAGTCCATCGCCGACGCCTTTCAGTACATTAGCTACTACCACCCCCTGGACTACATCAAAGCCCTGGGCGAAGCCTACAAACGCGAAGAAAGCCCGGCGGCCAAAGACGCTATTGCCCAGATACTGACCAATTCGCGCATGGCCGCCGAAGGCCACAGACCGATCTGCCAGGATACCGGCATTGCTGTCGTTTTCCTCAAGGTTGGCCAGAACCTGAAATGGGACGCCACGCTCAGTGTGCAGGAAATGGTCAACGAAGGTGTCCGTCGCGCCTACCTGAACCCGGACAATAAACTGCGTGCTTCAGTGCTGCTGGATCCGGCCGGTGCCCGTAAGAATTCCAAAGACAATACCCCGGCGGTCGTGCACTACGAAATCGTCGAAGGTGACGAGCTGGAAGTCATCTGCGCCGCCAAGGGCGGCGGGTCGGAAAATAAATCCAAGTTCTACGCGCTCAACCCATCGGACTCGATCGTTGACTGGGTGCTGAAGACCCTGCCAACCATGGGTGCTGGCTGGTGTCCGCCGGGGATTCTGGGCATCGGGATCGGCGGCACCCCGGAAAAGGCCATGCTGCTTGCTAAAGAATCGCTGATGGCGCCATGTAACATTCACGAGCTGCATGCCAAGGCCGCCGAAGGCCAAACACTGACCCGGGTTGAAGAACTGCGCCTGGAACTCTACGAAAAGGTTAATGCCCTCGGCATTGGAGCTCAGGGTCTGGGTGGCCTGACCACCGTGCTCGACGTCAAGATTCTGGATTACCCGACCCACGCCGCTTCGCTGCCAGTTGCCATGATCCCCAACTGTGCTGCGACCCGTCACGTGCACTTCCACCTCGACGGCTCCGGCCCTGCCCATCTACCGACGCCAAAGCTAGAAGACTGGCCGGATATTACCTGGGCACCGGACGCCAAAAAGGCTAAGCGCGTCAACCTCGACACGCTAACCAAAGCCGAAGTCGCTTCGTGGAAACCGGGCGACATCCTGCTGCTCAACGGCAAAATGCTCACTGGCCGGGATGCTGCCCACAAGCGCATCCAGGACATGCTGGCGCGTGGCGAGAAACTACCGGTCGACTTTACCAACCGCGTCATTTACTACGTCGGTCCGGTCGATCCGGTGCGTGATGAAGTCGTTGGCCCGGCAGGTCCGACGACCGCCACCCGGATGGATAAGTTCACCCGCATGATGCTCGAGCAAACCGGCCTCATCGCCATGGTCGGCAAGGCCGAGCGCGGCCCTGCCGCCATCGAAGCGATTCGCGACAACAAGGCGGCTTACCTCATGGCGGTCGGTGGTGCTGCTTACCTTGTGTCGAAGGCCATCAAGGAAGCCAAGGTCGTCGGCTTCAACGATCTCGGCATGGAAGCTATCTACGAGTTCACCGTCGAAGATATGCCCGTTACGGTGGCCGTGGATTCTTCGGGCACCTCGGTACACGAAACCGGTCCGAAGGAGTGGCAAGTCAAGATCGGCAAAATTCCGGTCAAGTCCTGAGTTTCACTTGCAGGAAAACAACCGGGTGCCGACAACGCAGCGTCCCGTGATCGGGGTCTTCGACTCCGGTCTGGGCGGTCTGTCGGTACTTGGTGCCCTCGGCGGGACCTGCCCCGCTGCCGACCTGGTCTACGCCGCCGACACGGCATACGTCCCCTACGGCAACAAGACGCCGGAACAGATCCGCGCCCGCGTCCTGGCCATGGGAAAGGCGCTGATCGATGAAGGCTGTACTACGCTCGTGGTCGCCTGCAATACGGCCACCGCCGAAGCGATTGAAGCGCTGCGTGCCGAACACCCCAGCATTCCCGTTGTAGGCGTCGAGCCCGGCATTAAACCCGCTGCAATCAATACCCACAGCGGCCACATCGCTGTGCTGGCTACGGCCGCTACGGCAAAGAGCCAACGACTGGCGCAGCTGATCGCTCGCCACGCACCCCAAAAAACCGTGCACATCATTCCTTGTCACGGCTGGGCCACGGAAGTTGAAGCTCTCAATCTGAATGCCCCGTCGATCATCGAAGAAATCAACGCGCAACTATTGCCGCTCATTCGACACGGGGTTGATCAGGTGGTGCTTGGCTGCACCCACTACGATTTTCTCGTGCCGACCCTAAACCGACTTATTGGTGGCAAGGCGCAACTCGTTGGTGTGGCTAGCGCGGTCGCACGGCAGGCCTGCAAAGTCTCTGGCGCAGAGACCCTCACCGGCACCGGCACGATCCGGCTCATGTCAACGATGAATCCGGTACGCCTCACCGAGGCAACAAAGGCGCTTGGCCTCGGCCACCTCATTGATCGACTGACAGGCCCACCGCAGCTTCTGGATACCCCTTAATTTCCGTCATCGCGGCATGACCCAGAAAAAACACCATGAGCTACTACACCCGACAAACCATTACGCAGGTTCATCACTGGGATGACAAGCTGTTTAGCTTCAAATGCACGCGCGACCCCGAGTTACGGTTCGAAAACGGCCAGTTTGTGCTGATTGGCCTGATGCAGAATGAGCGGCCGCTGTTGCGGGCCTACAGTTTCGTCAACGCCGACGATGAACCTGAGCTTGAATTTCTCAGCATCAAAGTACCCGACGGAGCCCTGACATCGCGGTTGCAACATATACAGCCCGGCGACGAGCTGATTGTTGCCAAGGCCGCCAAGGGCACGCTCGTGGTTTCAGATCTCGCTCCCGGAAAACGACTGTTCCTGCTGGCCACGGGCACCGGGCTGGCGCCTTTCATCAGCATTCTGCGTGATCGTCAGCTCACGGCAAAATTCGAGCAGATCACTCTGGTTCATGGGGTACGCCGGGTCAGCGAGCTGGCCTATGCGGCCGAGCTCCAACGCTTTGCGATGAATCCCGGCTGCCATTATTACCCGACTGTGACGCGTGAGCCCTTCAAGCACCAGGGGCGGATTCCAACTCTGATGGGATCTGGTCAACTCTTTCGCGACCTGGGCCTCGCGCCACTGGATTCCGCTGAGGATCGGATCATGATCTGTGGCAACGGCCCCATGCTGAACGACACACGCGCGTTGCTTGAACAGCTGGGTTTTAGGGGATCACCGGGCAAAGGCCAACCGGGGTCGTTTCTCGTTGAGCAGGCTTTTGCAATGCAAAAACAGGTCAATCATCGGGATCAAGGCTGATCATCCCAGGCTCTTGAAAAACGAATCGCCTCCTCCATATCAGTTTCATGCGGGCAACCGCCTTACTTTATGGAGAATGACATGACCATAGTGCGTTATTCACCCCTGGATGAATTCCTCAAGAGCCTGATGACCCCCACCGAACCGCGGGTCAGCAGCACGTCGGCACCATCGATCTCTGTCGATGTCGTGGAACAGGAAAATGCGTACGTCGTGCACGCGGATCTGCCCGGCATCAGCAAAGAGGATATTGACGTCAGTATCGATGGCTCACAGCTGACTATTTCAGCTGAACGCAAAAACGAGAAATCCGTTTCGGAGACCGACAAAGTACTGCGCACCGAGCGGCAATATGGCAAAACAACGCGAACTTTCCAGTTCGAGCATGAGCTGGATGAGGCGCAATCAAGTGCACGCTTTAATCATGGGGTGCTTGAGCTTGTTCTGCCTAAAAAAGTGCAAAACACGGCGAAGCGGCTGACCATCGAGTAATGTCAGAGCTTAAGCAGCATGACGCTGCTGCAGCGCAAAACGGCCTGCTCCTATGAGCAGGCCGTTTCGTTTAATCGTGATGAATCTCTGATCTATTCCCGAATTTGGGAATATACGAAGAGCAGCCAACAGGGTGAAAATGATCTCGCTGAAAAAATAACAAAACAACTTATGGCAACCAGGAGATGCACCATGACACTCAAGCACCTAGCGAAGGTCTTCCTCACAACATTCCTAATCGCCTCATCGATCACGAATTCGTATGCCTGTACTGTTCTTGCCTTCACAGATGCCAAGGGCAACGTCTACCAAGGCCGCGCTAATGAATTTCTCTATCAACAACCTGATGAGCTGACGTATTGGCCGGCCGGTACCCGCATTGAGTCGGTCACGCAAGACGGCCAACAAGGCAAAACATTCAACACCAAGTATGGAATCTTGGCTGCGACCTTGAAGGGCATGACACCGAATGCCAAGCAGGATACGGTTCACGAAGCGGCCAACGATCAGGGCATGTCACTGACGACCAACTTCTACACACTCAATGGCCAGCCAACCGTAACTGCGCCTCCTGCACAAGTTTTATCTGCGCTTGACTTTGCCGCTTGGGCTTTAGGTAACTTCCAGACGGTCGAACAATTAAAGCAAGCCCTGCAGAATAAAGACGTGGATATTTGGTTGCCCAGGATGCCCAATATGGGCAACCTTGTCGCCCCGTTACATTTCGCCATCTATGACAAAGTCGGGGGTGCGGTGGTAATCGAATGGACCGGTGGTCAAACGCTAGTTTATGACAATAAAGTCGGCGTCATGACCAATGAGCCACCGTTTCCATGGCATCTGGAGAACATGAACAACTACGCATACTTAACCAACGTTGACAAGAACACCGGTAAGTTCAATAAACTGTCTGTGACTGCATTCGACTCTGGAGGCGCCATGGCAGGGCTACCTGCGGCCAACAACTCCATGGGACGCTTTGTCAGAGCGGCCTACTATGCCAACTTTGCAAAGAAAGCCAAAACACCCGAACAAGCGCTATTGACGATGGGACATGTCATGAATAATTTTGACCGACCCATAGATATCACCGTTGATAAGCCGAATGCGGCTGCCGCCGATCTGGGCGCAAGCGCGTCCAAACCGACCAGCGAGGCAACCTATTTCACCGTCATCAAAGATCTGTCACGCAATCTATTCCTGATTCGGACAATCAATGCCTTTAACTTCACCCAGTTTGATCTAAACAAGTTAAACGCCATCAAGGAGACAAGGGTCGTTTCCTTCAAGGATCTCAACGCCAACACCAACCTTGATGGCACCCCTCTTTTTCTGAAGTAATCCAACACACCCAGGAGAAACACATGCACGGAAAGAAACTTAAATCTCTCATTGCAACACTCGCTGCCTCAAGCTACCTGGTTACCGCAAGCGGTGTCGCGCAAGCATGTACTACCCTGTTAACCACTGATACAAATGGTAACGCGTATCACGGCCGTGGCTTAGAATATCCATACCCGCTTCCATTTTCGATGACCTGGATGCCGGCTGGCACCCACGTAGAGTCTGCAACGCCATCGGGTAAACAAGGCGTCACGTTTGATACCAAATACGCCATCATCGCCATATCTGCGCCTGCAGTTCCCAACACCAAACAACCCTATATTGCCCAAGGAGCCAACGATCAAGGCCTGAGCTTTTCATCAAATCAGCTCAATGGCTCAAGTTCACCCCCTGTAGGAAACGAACCAAGCAAGATTCTCTCGGCCAATGATCTTGGCGCCTGGATCCTGGGAAACTTCAAGACGGTTGCCGAGGTAAAAGCAGCCATGCAGAGCGACAGTACCGAATTCTGGCTGCCAAAGGTGCCATTAGATAACAATGCACCGCTCCCTCAGCACTTTGCCGTTTTCGACAAAAAAGGTAACGGGATTGTTATTGAATTTTTCGATGGCAAAAAAAATGTGTACGACAACCCGGTGAATGCTCTTACCAACAACCCACCATTTCCATGGCATCTCGAAAACCTTAACAATTACACCTTCAATAACGTAGACAAAAACACAGGTCAACTGGGCAAGCTAAAGCTGGCATCCGCCGATGCTGGTATTGCATTAACCGCACTACCTTCTGCGCAAACGACCCAAGGTCGATTCGTCAAGGCTGCTTTCTATGCGAATTATGTACGCAAAGGAAAAACACCGGATGAAGCCATTAATCAATTGGCTCATATCCTCAACAACTTTGACCGCCCTCTCGATCTAACCATGGATCCTCCGGGCGGCCTGGGCGACGGCACACGTAGCAATAAAGTCTCTTCAGAAAGTACGCTGTGGCTGATCATGCACGACTTGTCCCGTAACCTGACCTACTTTCGGCACTATGACGCTATTAACTGGTCTGTCGTCGACATGAACCAGTTTAAGACGCTCAAAACTGTGAAGTCAGTTCCGGCAGATCAGATCGTTAAAGGTGGCGACAATGCCTTCACATTGTTCCAAAAATAAAGAGTAAGCTACAAATAAACAAAACCACCATGAGGTGGTTTTGTTTCTCTGGGGATGGTTTCGCATAATCGAGAATAATGTCGTTTGTCACTTCGATACACCGATTCACCAGTCGATTCTGTTTTTTCTGGACGATTGGGTGGATTCTTACCTGCCCAGCACATGCGGATGACGGTAGCACCATGACGTCCACTGCCCAGGTCGCCCAGAAGATCATGGCGAAGCTTCACCCAATGATTCAGTTGCCGGTTTCTTACAATTACAACCAGAATCGGCAACCCAATCAGAACTACACACAAGCGCAGTTTCAGTTTGATCCAACCATACCGATTGTCACGGGCGAACGAACAGGACTGATCCTGAATCCCATGTTCACGGACAATATCAACGCCCAGAATCAGCAAACCCGCAATCAGGCACAGCCCTTGCAACTGGCGACCTACTTTGCAAGAACCGATATGGACCTCCTCTATGGCCTCGGTCCATTCATCCAGATGCCCACCGCCAATACCTATGGCGGATCTCAACAAACTGGTTTGGGCGCCTCATACGGCTTCATGTATCAGCCCAGGCACTGGGTGATTGGTGCCATTGGTTATAACGCCTGGGGCGTTGGCGACAACCGGTCATCTGGCACGGCCAATGTTTACTTCGTCAACCCGACCATCTCTTACACCTCGGACAACGCCTGGACCTACAACCTGCAAGGATGGATTAATGGTAACCCTACCAACGGCAAGAGCAACAACACCAATCAACTCATGCTCAGTGCCGGGAAAACGATTTCAGTCGGCAAAGCCAGTGTGCAATGGCAGATTGGCCCGAGTTACATGGTCACCAAGACACCGAGCAGCCCCCAGGGCTGGGGGGGCTTTTTTAGCCTGACGCTCGCTTTTCCTGAAAAGGGCTACTACATACAGCCCCAGAACTATTCCAACTAATCGTTCCGTAAACAATCAGAGTTATGGCAACCATTCAACGACTCAAGTTACTCCCAGCATCGCTCCTGACAATATTCGCGACATTAGCGACCGGATTCGCGTTAGCCGATGAAGTTGCCCCAATACCCAAGGTTGGCGAAGGGTTTCGCTTCGCCATAACACCTTACGTGTGGGTTCCCTCAGTTCATGGCACCGTGGATTACGATAATACACAGATTGCTACTGCCTCAATGAGTGGCAGCACCATCGTCAAGAATCTCGACACGGGATTTATGCTTGACGGTGAAATTCACTATGGACGCTGGGGCATCCTCGGCAATGCCACGTTCGCCAAACTCAAGATGCCGAACACACAGGCTAATTTACCGGCACAAGGAACGACGGCAACAGCTCAAACCGATATATGGATGGGTATTTACACGGCAGCCGGTACCTATACGGCCTATTCCAGCGAGCAGTTCTATCTGGACGTGCTGGCCGGCGCACGCTTTCTGCACCTTAACAGTAAGACCAATCTGAGCGAGCCAGCCGCCCAATCGACCCTGTTTTCTGGGCTGAGCTCTACGGATGCCGTTGGCGGCGTCCAAGGTCGTATCCGACTCGGTGAATCCCGCTTCTTTGTGCCCTATTACGTTGATGCGGGTGGCGGTAGCGCCATCGCAAAATTTACGTCACAACAGATCTTAGGCGTTGGCTACAGCTTTAAGCTGGCTGACGTTCTGCTCGTTTATAACAACCTGTACTACAACTTTAACAAGAACAACTATTCCGCCTACGTCGATATGGGTGGTCCAGCCATCGCAGCAACCTTTAGATTCTAGTTTTTTTTGTGCGTTAACCACTTCAGGAGAAAACCACATGTGTACACGTGTACTTTATACAGGACAACAGAATACGGTCATTACCGGGCGCAGCATGGATTGGAACGAAGACCTCAGTTCTGATCTGTGGGCATTTCCCCGCGGCATACAAAGAACCTCCCCGGGTAGCAAAAACCCGGTGAGTTGGGTTTCGAAATATGGCTCGGTAGCTCTCTCTGCCTACAATGCAGCTACGGCGGATGGCATGAATGAAAAGGGACTGGTTGCCAACCTCCTGTATCTGGCCGAATCGAATTATGGCGCCCCAGATAACCGTCCTGTACTGTCAATTGCCATGTGGATCCAGTACGTACTTGATAACTTTGGCAGTGTCACCGAGGCAGTAGCCGAGCTTCAGAAGGACGCATTTCGGATCGGTCCTTTTATGACACCCAATAATCGCCCCGCCTCGATGCATCTAGCAATTTCTGATCCTACTGGTGACTCGGCTATTGTTGAATATCTCGACGGCAAAGTTGTCATCCATCATGGTAAGCAGTACCAGATCATGACCAACTCTCCAACCTTTGACCAGCAGCTTGCGTTGAATGCATACTGGCAACATATTGGCGGTATGACCTTCATGCCAGGTACGATCAGCGCTGCGGACCGTTTCGTTCGGGTGTCATTCTTTAACGATGCGTTGCCCAAGACCGTTGATAAAAATTACATCCGTGCCGTTGCCGATCAATCCTTTGAGAACCAAGCGCTCGCAAGTGTGCTCGGTGCAGTCCGTGCTGTAGGCGTACCCTTAGGCATTAACTCGCCTACGGAACCTAACATCTCCTCCACGATCTGGCGCACCCTTTCAGACCAGAAAAACCTGCGTTACTACTTTGACTCCGCCATGTCGCCCTGCATTTGCTGGGTTGATCTCAACAAGATCAACTTTGATGCCGGCCAACAGCCCAAGAAACTGCCTCTTGCAGCTGGTGTGATTCAGAGTGGCGAAACCTCGAATAAATTTGTTGCAGCCCCCCTGTTTGAATTCTTCAAACCAGCTAACTAACCGGAGGCGATATGGTGGATCAGGCAAATACGTTCCAACACTATCTTCTAGGACTTCTTGCGGTTGCAAATAACATCCCAGCCATTGCGCCATTCCTGGCACTGGTTGGCGGGCTCACCGCAGTACAGTCCCTTAGAATCACTGCTGTCGCCAGTTTGAGTGCATTTCTGATCATGGTCATTTCCATGCTCGCCGGTGCTGGCGTCCTGGCGTTTTTTGGTATCTCCATCAGCGCATTCCAGATTGCCGGCGGCATCTTGCTGGGCGGTACAGGCATGAGTATGCTGAGTTCACAAACAACGTCCGGTGTCGGTGAGAAATCGGTTGCATCCTCCGATGATCAGGAGTCCGCTTTGCTTTCTCAGGCAATCGTTCCCATCGCCATGCCACTTACGGCAGGCGCTGGAACCATTTCAACCGTTACCGTGTTCTCTGAATCCGCTGCCAGAACAGGGACGACCCTGGAATTGTTCTTGGCTATTTCTGTGATGTCGGTTGTTATTTTCTTGATCTTTCACTACGCCATCTCTTTGATCAAAATCCTAGGCCAAACAGGCATGAGCGTCCTCATCAAGGTCATGGGGCTATTTACCCTTGCCATTGGTGTTCAGTTCATTATCTCCGGGGTTTCGACGATCTATCGTGGCTTAATTGCTTAGTGTTGATCTATAACCTTTGCCTTCCTGGAAAACGGCTACTAAGCAAATGCACCCTAATGGAGACCCACATGAAACGAACTACGCTGACCAAGACGCTTCTCTCTCTCGTCATTGGCGCATCTTCCATCATGAACGCTGCCGCTTGCACCGTTCTGACCTACAAAGACGCCAAAGGCAATACCTATCAAGGCCGAACCAACGAATATGCCGGCATGCAGCCGGATACGCTGACCTACTTCCCCGCTGGTAGCCTCATTCAATCTGTGACTCCGACTGGGCAACAAGGGAAGACATTCCATACCAAATATGCGGTGTTGGCGGTGACTCTCAATGGCTTAACAGCCAACGCCAAACAGCAAATGGTGCATGAAGGCGTGAATGATCAAGGGATGACCTTCACCGTCAACGCCATGATTAATGACACCTCGCCTCAAGTTGGATCTGATGCGTCCAAAGTTTTGTCCGTTGTCGATCTGGGCACATGGGCGCTGGGTAACTTCCAATCCGTTGCACAGGTGAAGCAGGCACTGAATAATAGCGAGGTCGAAATCTGGCTTCCCCGCATTCCCAGCATGGCCAACTTCCTTGCGCCCGTACATTTGGCTTTGTTTGACAAGACGGGCGCCGGCATCGTGATTGAATTTATTAACGGTAAAACCACCGTGTTCGATAATCCGGTCGGGGTCATGACCAATGACCCACATTTTCCATGGCATCTTGAAAATCTCAATAACTACGCCCAGCTATCGAATGTCGACAGAAATACCGGCAAGTTCAATAGCCTGACGGTACGAGCACACGATAGCGGCAACGCCCTGGCCGGCCTGCCTTCGACACAGACAGCAACCGGACGCTTTGTGAAAGCAGCTTTTTATTCCACCTATGCCCGCCCCGCTAAGAATCCGGCGGAGGCCATTCAAACGCTATCCCATGTGATGAACAACTTCGACCGGCCAGTCGACATTTCAATCGATCTACCCGGTACATCGAGCAAAGCCGAGGGCAACGGTTCTAAGTCTCCCACCTCAGAGGCGACCTACTTCACGGTCATGAACGACCTGGCACAAGGACAGTTCTATTTGCGTACCATCAAAGCAATCAACTTCTCACGCTTTGACATCGCCAAGCTGAGCCCACTAACAGAAGTGAAGCACGTTCCCTTTAAAAACATTGATGCAAATCCCAATATCGATGGCACGACTCTGTTTTTGAGATAACCCTCTTGATCTGATCAATTTATGGAAGAGCCGCCCCAAGAATTAGTGCCAACTAGCCGGTTTGAGACACTCACCGATGGTGTCTACACCGTTGCATTGACGCTGCTTGTCACAACGCTAGGGCTCCCCGCCGGGGAGCTGAGCGATGCACAGTTTCAAAAAGAGTTAGAAGCGCAAATCCCAAAAATCGGAGTTTGGTTATTAAGCTTCTGGTTAATTCTTGGTAACTGGCTGAACTTTGTCCGCACGTCCAAGTTTATCGCCAAGCAGAACAGGCTGCTGCTACATATTGGCGTCACTCAGATCGTATTTATCACGCTCTTGCCCTTCTCCACGAGTCTCGTTGGCGAGCATTGGCAGCACCCCATGTCCGTCATCATCTATACGGCTAATCTATGGGTGATCTCGGCTACCGCCGCATGTCGAGTGAGGCTCATAAAACGCACGTCGTCATCCGACCAAAATAACTCGGGACTGATACATCAGTCCCGCGCTTCATACATCCTGCTTCTTGGGACAACAATCTCATTGGCGCTATCGGGAATCTTGCCCGGCTGGAATCTTCTAGCATTTGTCATCGCCAAGCTATGGCCCGTATCTCAAAAGAAACCATAGACCAGACTATCACCGCAGACAAAAATGGCCAGTCATGGACTGGCCGTTTTTTGTTGTCGATCAATTAGCCAGCAGCCACTCGCATCCTAGCTAGTTGCGCTTCACATCTATCGGCTTAAAGATCTTTGCCGGTTCGAAGAGCTGGCTGGTTTCACCCGCATAAATTTTACCCCCAGCAGTTGTCAGCTTTTTCACAGACGAGCCCTGGCTCAGGTCCAGTTTCTTGAGATCAACCCACATCACGTTGGGAGACAGGGCTGAATCAAAGTAGTAAATCCGGCTTTTCTGGTCTGCTATAGAACGCCATAGTGTGGAAGCTACGTCCGGTTTTCCCGGAACACTCTCACCAAGAGGGACGCTGATGGATCGCATGATCCCGAGCATTGACAGCGAGGACTGGGTTTCTAGGTTTTTAGTTGGCAACGCACTTGAGAACCGCTTGAGCACGTTGTTAGGCATGGCGCTCAGCATGTACGACCCCCTGGCAAAACGATCGGGTGGAGAAATCGTTCCGGGCAAAAAATTAACGCCGCCCACATCTTTCCAGTAGCTATTTATCGCCAGCTGTTTGTCGTAGCTCGGGTCATTAGTCATGACCTGGTATTGTTTGCCATGATGAATCACAAGCTTGCCATCCAGATATTCAAAGATTGCCGAGTCACCGCTTGCATCAGACAGCGACAAATGCAAGGTTGAAGCAGAACCGTTCGGCAAAACCGGGGCGAAAATCCTGAACGGTTCAGACTTCAATGCCTGAACGGCTTCATCAACGGTCGCAAAATTGTCCAAAGCGTATTGCGCCCACATAAGGGACGAGAGTGCCGGCTCAGCACCCACCTGACCATATTGTGCTTTGGAAAGATACAACAAGTTGGCAACCAGGCCTTTTTCGTTCATACCATCAGCCGCCGCAATATCGTAAGCCGTGGTAACAACGCTCCCATACTTTGATGTCCAGGTAATAGAGTTTGGACCGGCTGCACCCGAATTGGTTATGCCTCTGGGTAGGACCCACAGGTTCGCGCTCATGTCTTCCATCCAGTCCATAGACCGACCGGTAACGACCACATTTGATGGTCCGCTATACATCACACGGGAACAGGCCATTGATTGCTCAATGCTCATGCTGCCAATGGCACTCGCGATCAACAGCATCGATATGTTTTTTTTGATTGTCATGTAAATAATCCTCTAGGGGTATGGCGTAGGTCATCCTTAAAAAAAAAGGCCAGTCAGATCATCCGACTGGCCTTTAAATCCTGGCACTATGGTAATTAACCTGCAGCAACCAGCTTCTTGATGTTTTCGATGGTCGACGGATCGTCGATGGTGGTCAGATCTCCTGGATCACGGCCTTCGGCCAGCGCCTGCAGCGAACGACGCAGCATCTTGCCCGAACGGGTCTTCGGTAATGCGGTCACGAAGTAGACACGGCCCGGACGAGCAATCGCTCCCAGTATGCCGTCGACCGTGCCCATGACTTCCTTCTCGAGCGCCTTGACCTTGTCGGCGGAATCGACCACACCCGCATCCTTAACCACAGCAAAGGCGATCGGCACCTGACCCTTGAGCTTGTCTTCGACGCCAACCACGGCCACTTCGGCAATTGCCTTGTGGTTCTGGACGGCTTCTTCGATCTCGCGGGTGCCCAGGCGGTGGCCGGCAACGTTGATCACGTCATCGGTACGGCCCAGGATGGTGAAGTAGCCATTTTCGTCCTTGATCGCCCAGTCGTACGACGAGTACACCAGCGGATCCTTGAACAGACTGAAGTAGGTGCTGACGAAGCGTTCGTCCTGCCCCCAAACGGTCGACAGACAGCCCGGCGGCAGTGGCGGCACGACGGCAGCAATGCCCTTCTCATTCGGACCACACTCCGTGCCATCTTCACGGAAGATGCGCAGGTCGTAACCATAGACGGGGAACGACGGCGAACCGTACTTGATCGGGGTCTTTTCAACACCCGGCACGGCGGCAATCATCGGCCAGCCGGTTTCAGTCTGCCAATAGTTGTCGATGACCGGCTTATTCAGCTCACCCATAAACCATTCATGCGTCGGCTCGTCCAGCGGCTCGCCGGCCATGAAGATGTGCTTGAGGCTGGAAAGGTCGTGCTTCTTCATGTAAGCCGGATCCTGCTTCTTGAGCACGCGGGCAGCGGTCGGCGCCGAGAACATGACATTCACCTTGTATTTCTCGACGATCTGCCACCAGATGGCCGGGTCCGGACGCAGCGGGGTACCTTCGTACACCACAGTCGCCATACCGGCGATCAGCGGGCCGTACACGATATACGAGTGACCGACGACCCAGCCGATGTCCGAGGTCGAGAAGAAGGTCTCGCCAGGGCCACCCAGATAAATATGCTTCATCGACGCAGCCAGCGCCACGAGGTAACCACCGGTGTCACGCTGCACACCCTTCGGTTTGCCCGTCGTGCCCGAGGTGTAAAGAATGTACGACGGATGCGACGATTCGACCCAGACGCATGGTACTTGGGCATCCATATGCTGGGCACGCAGTTCGGCGTAATCAACATCACGACCGGCAACACGGGGGAAGCCCTTGTCCAGACCACGATCGACAATGACAACCTTGGCGGGCGGAAACTCGGCCAGGCTCAGGGCTTCGTCCACCAGATGCTTGTACGGTACCGGCTTGCCGTTACGCATACCGGCATCGGCCGTCACCATGACCTTGGGCTTGGCATCATCGATGCGGGTTGCCAGTGAGCCCGCGGCAAAGCCACCAAATACGACCGAGTGGATAGCGCCGATACGCACGGTCGCCAACATAGCGAAGATGGCTTCCGGAATCATCGGCATGTAAATCAGGACGCGATCACCCTCTTGGACGCCCTGGCTTTGCAGGATGGCGGCCATACGCTCGACTTCACGCTGGAGCTCGGCCCAGGTGTAAATCTTTTCTTCATCCGTCTCGGTCGAAATGTAGATTAGGGCTTTGTCATTCGGACGCGCAGCGGCGTGACGGTCGACGGCGTTGTAGCAGAGATTGGTTTTGCCGTTCACGAACCACTTGACGAAAGGCGGACGCGAAAAATCACAGACCTGGGTGAACGGTTCTTTCCATTCAACCAGCTTGGCCTGTTCGCCCCAGAACTCATCGCGGTTCTCAATCGAACGCTTGTGGAAATCCTGATACTTACCCATAGTGACGCGCCTCCTCTGGCATGCTTATCAAGGGCGCAACGTGCGCTGCACCCATATTTTTTATGATAAAAATCGGATTACATTAAACGGCGTCAGACCCACCTCATCCATAATTAAGATGATTCCGGAGAAACCCCGTAATTACGCAATAATTCGCCCTTAGTCTTACACGAAGCTGACCATTCGTCGTTTCACCCCTCAAAAGCCCTATGACCACTCACACGCAAGCCCCCAGCCGTATTGCCGCTACCGCCCAACTCGGCCAGCAAATCTGGCTCGACACCCTGTCTCGGGCGTTGATTGAAAGCGGCACGCTGGCCGCCTGGATCCGCGATGATGCGGTGGCTGGCCTGACGTCCAATCCGGCGATCTTCCAGCAGGCGCTGAGCAAAGACCCCGCCTACGCTCCAGCCATTGCCGCTGCACGTTCGGCGGAGGCCGATCCGGAAATCCGTTTCGAACGCGTGGTACTGCCCGACATCCAGGCAGCCTGCGATCTCTTCCGGCCATTGTGGGACGCCACGGATGGCGGTCAGGGCTACGTGAGTTTCGAGGTCTCCCCCACGTTGGCGCATGATACGCAAGGCACGGTGGCAGCGGCCGTACGACTCTGGAAGACCATTAACCGCCCCAACGCCATGATCAAAATTCCGGCGACACCGGCTGGCTGCGAGGCCGTCACCGAGGTCATCGGACGTGGCATTAATGTGAATGTCACGCTGATTTTTTCGCACGAACAACTGCAAGCCGTTCAGGCCGCGCATCAGTCTGGCCTGCGGCGCTGGGTGGCCCACTGTCAAGAGGCAGGCACGCCGGAGCGCTTGGGCGCGGTGGCCTCCGTCGCAAGTTTCTTTGTCAGCCGTACCGACAACATCCTCGACCCGAAGCTGCCGCCAGAACTGCAAGGCAAAACGGCTATCGCGCTCTGCAAGACCGCCTACGAACAATGGCAACAGGATCAGCAGAGCGTCATGGCTGATCTACTGGCGCTGGGCGCCAAACCCCAATGGCTCCTCTGGGCGTCGACTTCGGTCAAAAATCCAGCGTACCGCGATACGCTTTATGTGGACGAGCTGATCGGCCCGCAGACCGTCAACACCGTGCCAGACGCCACCCTAGCCGCATTCAGAGATCATGGTCAGGTAGCGCGCACGCTCGACAAAGACGTCAGCGCAGCGCATGCGCAGCTGGCCGGCGTCAACGCGCTGGGCATCGATCTGGCACAGGTGGGGCACGAGCTCCAGACCGCCGGCCTTGCCCAGTTTGAAGCGGCGTACGCCGACCTGCTCAAGCTGGTTTAAGCGTTTTTTGCAACTCGGAATTTTGCAACTCGGCAAGCGGCCGCAGGCCATGACGCAGACGAGCACGATCGCAAGCCGCATCGACCATACCCAGTGCCGCCAAGGGGTTGAATTCATGGCACGGCGACGGTCGGTCTTCGTAAATGCGACAACGCACATGGCAACCGATCTCCCCTTGCAACGCAATGCAACGCGGTGCGGCATCGTCGGTGCCTTTCATGCGCATCAGCTTGGGCGTCAGCGGTATCGCCATCGCTACGGGAACACCCGCGCCACCAACGGTCTTGGCCAGTTCAGACGGGTGAAAATCGACCCGGTAGCTGGCACAGCAGGCACCGCAGCTTTCGCAGACCGAACGTGTGCCGGTCGCTTCAACCATGACTGACAACACCCCATTGCCGCGCCTGGTGCTCGACACTAACGTGGTGATGGATCTGTTCCATTTTGCCGCACCGCCACTTGCGCCGCTGCTGGCAGCGATCGAATCCGGTACGGTCATTTGTCTGGCGAACGAGCAAACGCTGGCCGAACTGGAACGCGTCACAGGCTACCGGCAATTCAAGCTCGATCCGGGCGGTCGTCAACGGGTATGCGATGCTTACCGAGCATCCGTAACGCTGGCGACTGACCCCATCACTCAGGACATGCCGCTGTTGCCGAAGTGCCGCGACCCCGACGACCAGATGTTTCTGGAACTCGCGCTGGCGGGTCATGCCGACATGCTGATCAGTCGCGATAATCTGGTACTCCAGCTGGCCAAAGCCCGCAACCGCCCCTGCCCCTTCGCGATCCTGCCGCCGGCGCAGGCCATGCAACGACTGCTGCGTCGGCATCAGGACTGACGGCGACGGAAGACCAGGCAGGTTTCGGTCGACGCGGCAGGCGTGTATTCATAACCCTTGGCGTCGAACCGCTGCAGGTCTGCCGCCTTTTTCCAGCCACCTTCGGCTGCCGCCCGCACGAACAGACCCCGGGCACGCTTGGCGTAGAAGCTGATAATTTTGAACTTGCCATCTTTCCAGTCTTCGAACACCGTATCAATGATCGTGACCCCGGCCTTCTCCAACGCTTTACGGTCTACCGACTTGAAGTACTCGTCCGAGGCGGTATTGATCAGCGGCTGACCAGCCGCTTCGAGGTCTTCCAGTACAGCGGCGGTGTTGCTTTCGCGCCACCAGGCATACAAATCCTTGCCGGCCGGATTGGCCAGTTTGGTGCCCATCTCCAGTCGATAAGGACGCATCAGATCCAGCGGCCGCAAGACGCCATACAGACCCGACAATACCCGCACATGATCCTGCACATAGGCTAGCTGCTTTTTGCTCAGACTTGGCGCATCCAGTCCTTCATAAACATCGCCATTAAAGGCCAGAATGGCCTGCTTGGCCTCCGGTGGGGTATGTTTGGGCGACCAATCGGCATAACGGGTCACGTTCAGCACAGCCAGCTTGTCGCTCAGGCTCATGAGTTCGGCAATCTGCGCGGGCGATTTTTTACGCAGGAGCTCGATCAAGGGCTCGGCCTGCTTGATAAAGCGGGGCATGGTATGCGGCACGTCGTGGGCGACAGGCTCAAAATCCAGCGATTTGGCGGGTGACAGCAAAAACAGCATGATCGGCTTCCAACAAGCGGGTTCAAGACGAAAACGGCAGACAGATGCTTATGTTACCAACGGATGGCCAAGAACCGTGAATCCGGCTTGCGGCTTGGTAAAATGCCGAAATGAAGCGCCCACCCTACGGATCCCGTCCGCGCCTGTCGCGTGAAATGGCCCAGCTCAGCTGGCTTGCTACCGGTCTTGCCCAGGCCGGCAGCCGCATCGAACGCAGTTACTGGTTCGAACGTCTGCAGGCGCTAGTGGAACAGCTCCTGGCCGACGAGGATGACGAGGCGCTCAATACCGTACTCAACCGCCTCAGCGAGAGCGAGCCCGTGGGGCACGATGCACTAATGGACACCATCGAATCGGCCGTGGAAACCACAGCCACGATCATCGACGGCAAACCGCACGATGTGCTGCTCATCGCCTGCCCGCTGCTCACCTGGTCGCGTTATGCAATTCCGGCGCCGGTGCTCTCAAAAAAGGATCAGTTGGTGCTGGGCGAGATGCTCAAAAATACGGTGCTCACCCGACATGCGCGCGTCATCACGCTGGGCATGCTGGTCGGCCCCGATCAGATCCCACGCGAATTTACCCAGCTAGCGCAGCTCACACGCAGCCTGGCCGACGCCCTGGCGAATGACAAGTCAGCATCGCTCCACGAGCAGGCGCGTGAAGAGACAAACCGTTTTCTGTCCGACACCCGTTATCTGATTGCTGCCGTTGCTGTACCCAAGGGGGAGGCGATTTTCCGCTGGCAAGAAGCCCGTGCCGCCAGCGGCAGCGCGCAGACGAACGACCGGTCCGATATCGAGCGTCTTTGGGCCCACACCTGCCAACCCTTGCTAGAGCCTCTGCTGGCCGGTTGCCGGATCACCGCGCTGCTACCGGATTCTTTCCACGCTGCCTGCGCGGCAGCCGATCGTGCCTCACGCCCGCATTCGATTCAGGCCTGCATTAATTTCCTGCAGGAGGTCGTGAACCTGCCGCCGGAAAAACTCCGTGCGACGATCGGTCCATTCCACGCACAGCGACTCGAAGAGTTCCGTATTGCCTTGGGACCGCGCAATGACGATGTGCTCTATCATGGTGTTGTGTGGCCGCTGCTGGGCGTCGAAGACGAACAGACCGATATGGTCGCCGAAATCGAACAGGTACTGCGCGCCGCCGGCGTAACCGATATCGTGACCCACGAACACCGCTTTCCCATGGAATTCTGTGAAGATTGTGGCGGCCCGATGTACGCCAATGCCGATGGCGAACTGGCCCATCTGGAAATGCCGGAATCGGCGGCGACCCAGCCCAGCACGCTGCACTGAGATGAGCAACAACAGCGCGTGGCTGCAACGCAGCCTGAATTCGGTCTGGCATCCCTGCACGCAGATGAAGCAGCACCCGGCCTTACCGCTGGTGCCCATCGCACGTGGCGAAGGTGTCTGGCTCGAGGACTTTGAAGGCAAGCGCTATCTGGACGGCATCAGTTCATGGTGGGTCAATCTTTTTGGACATGGTCATCCGCAGATCAACGCGGCCATTACCGATCAACTGAGCCGCCTGGAGCACGTGATGCTCGCCGGCTTTACACACGCCCCGGCCGTTGAATTGGCCGAGCGTTTATCGGCAAAGACCGGTGGCGCGCTCGGCCATGCCTTCTTTGCATCCGATGGCGCTAGCGCCACCGAGATCGCGCTGAAGATGTCGTTCCACGCCTGGCAAAATGCCGGACATACCGAGAAGCGCGAATTCGTCTGTCTGTCAGGTAGCTACCACGGCGAGACCGTGGGCGCATTGTCTGTCACCGATATCCCTTTGTTCAGCGATGCGTATGCGCCGCTGATCCGCAACGAGCATGTGCACCTGGCGCCCTCACCGGATGCCCGGTTGGCCCAACCGGGCGAAACCGCGATTGATGTGGCCAATCGCGCCGCCGATGACCTCGAAACGCTGTTCATTGAACGCCAGGGCAAAATTGCTGCCATCATCGTCGAGCCCTTGGTGCAGTGTGCCACCGGGATGGCCATGCATGACCCGCAGTATCTGAAGCGCGTACGGGCGCTCTGTAATGAACATCAGGTGCATCTGATCTGTGACGAAATCGCCGTCGGCTTCGGTCGCACCGGCAGCTTCTTTGCCCATGAACAGGCCGGCATTCGGCCCGATTTGCTCTGCCTTTCCAAAGGGATCACGGGCGGCTACCTTCCGCTCTCGGTGGTACTGTGTCGCGAAGCGATCTATCAGGCGTTCTGGCATGACGACACGCGCCGCGGGTTTCTACACTCACACTCTTATACCGGCAACCCGCTGGCCTGCCGTGCGGCGCTCGCCACGCTTGATATCTTCGATGCCCACGATGTTCTGGCCGCCAACCGCAAACTCAGCGCGCAC